>JAZRTC010000058.1:0-26525 GCA_045651865.1 Acutalibacteraceae bacterium | reverse complement strand
GCCAGCCGTGAAGCTGTGACGGCACTTCGTGCCGCCGAGCAGGAGGCATCGTCTGCCAAAGCACAGCTGACAGCCACGCTTGCTGAGCTGACCACCGCTCGTGACGATCTGGTGCGTATGGAGGCGGAGCTTCGCCGTTTGAGCGAGCAGGCCGAGAGCGCCAAGGCCGCCGCTGAGGATCGCGAAAAAGAAACGGCATCCCTGCAGACGCGTGCCGCGTCCTGCCGTGAGGCGATTGCCGCCGCCGCTGAGCGCAGTGCGGCGCTGACCGAGAAACAGGAGGCTGTCAACGCGGAGATCGAAGCACTCGCAGGCGGTCGCCGTGAGCTTGCCGAAAAGCGTGAAGCGCTTTCCGAGGAGATTGCAGGGTGTAAGCTGGTCATTGCGACGCTCAGTTCCGAGATCGAATCCATCGAGATTGCGCTTCGTGATCTTGACAGCCGCCGCCACGACGCAGAAGGCTATCGTGCAGGCTTGCTTGCACAGATCACGATGATCGAGGAATCTGCCGCGCGTACCGAAACCGAAATTCAAGGCTTGCTTGACGGTGCTTCGCAGTTCCGCGAGCAGGCAAAGACGGGGCAAACCCGCATTGATGAATTGACCGCCCGCCGTATGCAGATTGACGGCGAGCAGACGGCGCTTCGCCAGCGTTCACGCGATAAGGCGGAGGAGCGCGAGCTGGCAGGTCGCGAGGTTGCCCGACTCGAAGAAAAGCAGACTGCCGCGCAAAACCGCGTGGGCGAGGTGGAAACCAAGCTGCTGGAGGAATATGAGCTGACCCGTATGCAGGCGATCGACCTTGTGCCGCCGATCGAGGATGTTCCCGCGGCAAGCCGCCGTTTGCAGGAGCTGAAAAACAAGATCCGCGGTCTGGGCAGTGTCAATGTTGATGCGATCGAGGAGTTCAAGGAGGTCAGCGAGCGTTATGCGTTCCTGTCGGCGCAGGTGAACGATGTCGAGGTGTCCAAGAAGGAGCTTCTCTCGCTCATCGGTGAACTGACAAGCCAGATGCAGACGATGTTTATCGAGCGCTTTAACCAGATCAATCAGCATTTCGGACAGGTGTTCACCGAGCTGTTCGAGGGCGGTAAGGCGACACTGTCGCTGACCGATCCCGACGATGTGCTCAACACGGGCATCGAAATGCATGTCCAGCCGCCGGGTAAGAAGATTCTGCACCTCGAGGCGCTGTCGGGCGGTGAAAAGGCGCTGGTTGCCATTGCGCTGCTGTTTGCGATTCTGCGCGTGACCCCGTCGCCGTTCTGTGTGCTCGATGAGATCGAAGCGGCGCTTGACGATGTCAATGTCGATCGCTATGCGCAGTACCTGCGCCGTATGTGCGACCGCACGCAGTTTATCGTCATCACCCACCGCCGCGGCACCATGGAGGAGGCAGATGTCCTCTACGGTGTGACGATGGAGGAAAAGGGTGTGTCGAAACTGCTGGAGCTTCGCGTGGGTGAGCTGGAGGAAAAGCTCGGCATCGAAGTGCAGTAATATAAAAAAGCCAAAGGAGAGACAGCAAATGGGCTTTTTCAGTAAGATCGGTGAAGGATTGCGCAAAACGCGCGATTCGTTGATGGGTTCCGTCAACTCGATGCTGCGTGCCTTCACCAAAATCGACGAAGACTTGTTTGAGGAACTCGAAGAGATCCTCATTATGGGCGATGTGGGCGCCACCACATCGGCGCATATTTGTCAGACCCTGCGCGAGCGGGTCAAAGCAGAGGGTATCACCGATCCCGAGGAGGTGCGCCGCCTGCTGAAGGACATCGTGTCCGAGATGCTTCGCGGCGGACAGGAATTGCAGATGGCAACCAAACCGTCGGTGATTCTGGTTATCGGCGTCAACGGTGTCGGCAAAACGACCACCATCGGCAAGATGGCGGCGCGTATGACCCGTGAGGGCAAAAAGGTTATCCTCGGTGCGGCGGACACCTTCCGTGCCGCCGCCATCGAGCAGCTGGATATCTGGGCGGGCCGCGCGGGCTGTGACATCGTCAAGCATGCGCAGGATGCCGATCCCGCGGCGGTCGTGTTTGATGCGATTGCGGCGGCGAAGGCACGACACGCCGATGTCGTGATCTGCGATACAGCGGGTCGCCTGCACAACAAAGCAAACCTGATGAACGAGCTTGCCAAAATCAGCCGCATTATTGAGCGCGAACTGCCCGATGCGGACAAAGAGGTTCTGCTTGTCCTTGATGCGACAACAGGACAAAATGCCGTCAATCAGGCGCGCGAGTTCAAAAATGCCGCCGGCATCACGGGCATCGTGCTGACCAAGCTCGACGGCACGGCGCGCGGCGGTGTGGTGCTTGCCATCCGTGAGGATCTGCAGGTGCCTGTGAAATTTATCGGCGTCGGCGAGGGTGTGGACGATCTTCAGCCCTTTGACCCCGAGGAATTTGCAAACGGTTTGTTTGGAGAGTGAGTTTATGAAATACATCATTGCCACACATAATAAGAAAAAGCTGACCGAGCTGTCGCGTATTCTGGTGCCGCTCGGCATTGAAGCGGTGACCGACCGCGACCTCGGCATCACCATCACCGAGGTGGAGGAGACGGGCACGACCTTCGAGGCGAACGCGTTTCTGAAAGCCTCCTCCGCCTGCAAGGAAAGCGGTCTGCCCGCTGTGGCGGACGATTCGGGACTGTGTGTCGATGCGCTTGACGGCGCACCGGGACTCTATTCCGCCCGTTATGCAGGTGAGGGCGCGAGCGACGCCGAGAAGATCGCCAAACTGCTCGACGCGCTGAAAGATGTTCCTGAAAAGGAGCGCACCGCGCGTTTTGTGTCGGTGATCTGCTGTGCATTCCCCGACGGCGAGACCTTGTATGCCCGCGGCGAATGTGAAGGTACGATCGCCTTTGCACCGAGCGGCGAGGGTGGCTTTGGCTATGACCCCGTGTTCCTTGTAGGGGACAAGAGTTTTGCCGATATGACTGCCGAGGAGAAGGATGCGGTGTCGCACCGCGGCAATTCGCTTCGCGCGTTTTCAAAGATTTTGTCTGAGTATTTAGCAAAGGAGTAATACCTATATGACCAGTAAACAACGCGCGTATCTGCGCGGTCTTGCCAATACAATGGAGCCGATTGTCCACGCCGGTAAAGGCGGCGTGTCCGATGCGATGCGCAAGCAAGCAGACGACGCACTGACGGCGCGTGAGCTTATCAAGGGTCGCGTGCTCGAAACCGCTCCCGCATCCACAAGAGACATCGCCGAAGATATTGCCGCATCGGTGGGCGCGGAGGTGGTGCAGGTGATCGGCCGCACCTTTGTGCTGTATCGCCGCAACGAAAAAGAACCCAAGATTGTACTGCCGAAGGTGAAATAATCAAGGCAACACCGTAGGGGACGGCTTATGAAAAAGGAGGTATACCTATGAACATCGGTTTATTCGGCGGGAGCTTTGACCCGATCCACGAGGGACACCTGTCTCTGGTGCATGCGGCGGCGGATGCGCTGAAGCTCGACCGCGTGATCCTGATGCCCACGGGGATGCCGCCGCATAAGATCAAGGCATCCGCAACCTCCGAAGCCGACCGTCTGGCGATGTGCCGTCTTGCCGTGCAGGACGACCCGCTCATCGAAGTGTCCGACTATGAGATCCGCCAAGGCGGCGCGAGCTTCACGGTGGATACGCTGACCTGGCTGACACAGCAGCACCCCGATGATACATTTTATCTGCTGATGGGTGCGGATATGTTTTTGACACTTCTGAGCTGGAAGCGGTTTGAGGATATTGTGGAGATGGCGGTGCTGTGCACCGTTCCGCGTGATGATGAGCCGCTCGACAAGCTGGAAGCGTATGCCAGAACATACGAAACACTTGGTGCGGACTGCCGCGTATTGCCGATGCCGCTTCGCCGCATTTCCTCGACGCAGGTGCGCGAGTGTGCGGAAAACGGTCGCTCAATTGAAGGGTTGGTACCGCGGGCGGTCGCGCAATATATTGTGGAAAACGGCTTGTATCGTGCAGCGGGGGATGTCGACCGCAACGAGCAATTCAAGGACATTATCCGCGCACGGCTGACTCCAAAACGCTATGAACATTCGCTTGCCGTTGCGGTGGAAGCGAAGCGGCTTGCAATCAAATGGGGAGCAGACCCCGACAAGGCGTACACGGCGGGACTGCTTCACGATATTCTTAAGAACACAAAATCCGAACTACAGTTGCAAATTCTGCAGGATTTTGATATACTGTTAGATACGGTGGAAAAACAGGCCCCGAAGCTCTGGCACGCCAAATGCGGCGCGGCGTTTATCGAACGCGTCCTCGGTGTTTCCGATCCCGAGATTGTCACGGCGGTGCGTTATCACACGACTGCCCGCGCGGGAATGGGTGTGCTGGAACGGGTGCTGTTTCTTGCCGACTTCACCTCGGCAGACCGCGATTACGACGATGTGGATGTAATGCGCCGTCTGGTGGATGAAGATCCCGATGAAGCGATGCTGTATGCACTGGGCTACACGATCCGTGAACTGACCGAGAGTAATGCACCGATTCATCCCGACACATTTGAGGCATACAACGAAGTAGCTCTGAAAAGGAGTGTGACCTGATTATGGCAAAGGATAGACGAAACAAAGTCCGCCCGTCGCTGGATCTGGAATCCGATGTGAAAACGGGTAGTGCGCGCACAACGGGAACATCCTCGCGGATGCCCGACCGTTCCACGCGCAAACCCGATACCGGTGAGCGTCGCCGTGCCGCTGCAGCGCGGGAAGCACAACCGCGGCAGAAGCGTCGCCGCAAAAAGAAGTTGTCCCGTGCGGCATTGATCATCCGCTGGGTGATTGCGGCGTTTGTGGTGGCATTCCTGATTTTTGCGGGTGTGCTGGCAAATTATATCTACAACGCAATGTTTATCGACTCGGGCGAAAAGGTTCCGCCCATCGACCCGTCACAATACGATGTGACACCTGTGGAAAACACGGGCAAAGTTGCGTATTATCTCGTTGGCATCCTCGGCGAAAACGAGAGCTCCGATACAGCGATGCTGTCGGTGCTGTGCCACGATAAAAAGAACAATACCGTCAACATCCTGCAGCTCCCGCAGGCGACGCATATCGCAATGGCTGATCAGTGGGATACCGATGTGCTCGGTGAAGTGTTTGCCAATCCGAAAGCACTCGACTGGTGCGACCTTTGCCGCAAACGGTTGTATGAACCCGAGATCAACGAGGGCGATGTGGCAACACACATTGCCTGCGGCACGGAAGTGACCTTGAAGAAGGGCTCGGCGGTGTCGGGTCTGGTGGATTTTGTCAACGATCAGCTCGGTCTGCCTGTTGACGAGTATTTCCTGCTCCCGCAAAAGGCGGTGTCGGTGCTTGTCAATGCTGTTGGCGGTGTCGATGTCAACCTCGGCGACTATTATCAGCTCGGCGGCAGTGATTATGAACCCGGCGTGCATACCCTCACAGGCGACGCCGCGATGGAATATATCACCTATACCGACGGCTCGCTCGATCGGGATGTCACCCGTATGATGCGCCAGCGTGAGGTGCTTGGCGCGCTTCTGACCCGCATCTTCCGACTGGAGGAAGATGTCGTGGAGGCGGATGTCGTGGAGGAAGTGATGGACAGCGCATCGGCGATCCGCACCGAGTGCACGACAAGCGAGATCTGCGATATTCTCAAGTCGCTGAAAAAAGCAGGCGTCACGGGCATGACGATCCAGTTCCTCCCCGGTGAGGCGGCGGACGGCAACACGGTGTACTCCGTGCATAAACAGGAGCTGATTGACACGCTCAACGCACAGTTCAATCCGTATGCAAAAGCCCTCGGCGAAGCCGACCTGCTTATCCCTGAGCTGACCAACACCACGGCTTCGGATGTCCGCAAGGATGCTCTGAGCAACGCGGTTGTCGATCAGACGGGCAAATTGCTGGATACCGATACGGAAGAATAATTTTTTAAGATACAGGAGGCGGATGTATGACCGCACAGGCATTGACCACCGCAGGCTATGTGGTGCAGACTTTGGATAAACATCTGGGCAAGGATCTTCGCGTTATTGATGTCGAGGAAGTGACCTCGATCTGTGACTGCTTTGTCATTGCTCACGGCAACAGCTCGACGCAGGTGCGCGCGCTGTCGGATTATGTGGAGCACGAGCTCAAAGAAAAGCACGGAATCGCTCCCCTGCGTATGGAAGGCTACAACTCCACCAACTGGATCGTCATGGATTACGGCGATGTGATCGTGCATATCTTCAACGAGGAAATGCGCGGCTTCTATGATCTCGAGCGTCTGTGGAAGGACGGCAAAGAGGTCGATATTAAACAATTTCTGGATAATGAGGGTGACGAAGATGCGGTATGATGCAAAAACCACCGAAGCAAAATGGCAAAAAATCTGGGACGACAATCAGTGCTTTGCCGCCACCGACGATTACTCCAAGCCGAAGTTTTACGGACTTGTCGAGTTCCCGTACCCCTCGGGCGCGGGCATGCATGTCGGCCACATCAAGGCATATTCGGGTCTTGAGGTCGTTGCGCGCAAGCGCCGCAAGCAAGGCTACAATGTGCTGTTCCCGATCGGTTTTGACGCTTACGGTCTTCCCACCGAAAACTACGCCATCAAGACGGGCATCCATCCCCGTCAGGTGACCGATCAGAACATTGCCCGCTTCACCGAGCAATTGAAGCGCGTCGGCTTCTCGTTTGACTGGTCGCGCGTGATCGACACCACCGAAGAAGAGTATTACAAGTGGACGCAGTGGATCTTCCTCAAAATGTTTGAGAAGGGTCTGGCATTCCGCGATAAGACGCTTGTCAACTATTGCCCCAGCTGTAAGTGCGTGCTCTCCAACGAGGACTCGCAGGGCGGCAAGTGCGACATCTGCCACAGCGATGTGGTGCAGAAGGCAAAGGATGTGTGGTATCTGCGCATCACCGAGTACGCCGACAAGCTCCTTGAGGGTCTGGATGACCTCGATTACCTGCCCAATGTCAAGCTTCAGCAGCGCAACTGGATCGGTAAGTCGACGGGCGCGTTTGTGGACTTCACCCTGCCCGAGATCAACGAAAGCCTGCGCATTTACACCACCCGTCCCGACACGCTGTTCGGCGTGACCTTTATGGTTATGGCGCCCGAGCATCCGATCCTCGAGCAGTACCGCGACTGCATCGCCAACGCCGAGGCACTCGATGCCTACCGGGCGGAATGCAGCAAAAAGACGGAGTTTGAGCGCACCCAGCTTGTCAAGGACAAGACGGGTGTGCGCGTGGAGGGTATTACCGCGCTCAACCCCGTTACCGGCAAAAATGTGCCGATTTATATCTCTGACTATGTCATGATGGGCTACGGCACGGGCGCGATTATGGCGGTGCCTGCGCACGACGAGCGCGACTACGACTTTGCCAAGAAATTCGGCATCGACATCATTCCCGTCATCGAAGGCGGCGATATGAACGAAGCCGCTTACACGGGCGACGGCAAGATGATCAACTCCGACTTCCTCAACGGCATCGAGACCAAGAAGGAAGCCATCGCGAAGATGCTCACCTTCCTCGGCGAAAAGGGTATCGGCGAAGCGGGCGTGCAGTACAAGATGAAGGACTGGGCGTTCAACCGTCAGCGTTACTGGGGCGAGCCGATTCCGATCGTGCATTGGCCGACCTGGGGCATGGTGGGTGTGGCGTATGAGGAGTTGCCGCTCCGTCTGCCCAAGACCGATACCTTTGCTCCCGGCTCGGACGGCGAAAGCCCCCTTGCCAAGATTGACGATTTCGTGCAGTGCACCTGCCCGAAGTGCGGCGGTGCCGCGCGCCGTGAGACCGATACGATGCCGCAGTGGGCGGGATCGTGGTGGTACTTCCTGCGTTACATCGACCCCAAAAACAGCGAGGCACTTGCCGACCGCAAGGCGCTCGATTACTGGATGCCTGTTGACTGGTACAACGGCGGCATGGAGCATGTGACCCGTCACATGATCTATTCCCGTTTCTGGCATCACTTCCTGTACGACCTCGGCGTCGTGCCGACCAAAGAGCCGTATGCCAAGCGTACCGCGCAGGGCCTCATCCTCGGCCCCGACGGCGATAAGATGAGTAAATCGAAGGGCAATGTCGTTGACCCGCTCGAGGTTGTCGAGACCTACGGCGCGGATGTCCTTCGTGTGTACATCCTCTTTATGGGCGACTATGAGAAGGCGACCCCGTGGTCGGAAAACGGCGTCAAGGGTTGCAAGCGTTTCCTCGACCGCGTGTGGGCATTGCAGGAGATGCTCACCGATTCCGATGAGCTGTCTGAGGATCTGACGGGTGCGTTCCACCGCACACTGAAGAAGGTCACCACCGATATCGAGGCGATGAAGTTCAACACCGCGATTGCCGCGATGATGGCGCTTCTCAACCAGATCTATGACAAGGGCAGCATCACCCGCGGCGAGTGGAAGCTCCTGCTCTCGATGCTCAATCCCTTTGCACCGCACATCACCGAGGAAATGTGGGAAACGGCAGGCTTTGACGGCATGCTCATCACCGCGCAGTGGCCCGATTACGACGAGGCAAAATGTGTGGAAGCGACCATTGAGATCGTCGCACAGGTCAACGGCAAGATCAAAGCGCGCCTGAATATCCCCGCCGACGCCGATCAGGAAACCGTGCTTGCCATGGCAAAAGCGGATGAAAAAGTGGCAGAAGCGATTGCGGGTATGACCGTTGTCAAGGAGCTGTATGTGCCCTCGAAGCTGGTCAATATCGTGGTTCGTCCGTAAAATGTGAATGTTTTACAAAAAAGTGCTTGACGAACGGCAGCACTTGCGATATAATACCACTATGCGATGTTTGTCGCTAAGTCAAAAATTAGCCCCTGCTATCAGGCGGAGGGAGGGAAATAGTCAATGTCGGAAATTCGAGTAAAAGAGAACGAGTCCCTGGACAGCGCTCTGCGCCGCTGGAAGAAGTCCTGCGCCCGCTCCGGTGTCCTCGCGGAAGTTCGCAAAAGAGAGCATTACGAGAAGCCTTCTGTGAAGCGTAAGAAGAAGTCGGAAGCTGCCCGTAAGAGAAAGTTCAAATAAGAAAAGCTCACAAAAAAGCAGGCAGCAATGCCTGCTTTTTGCGTATAAGGAGAACACACTATGTCTCTTTTTCACCCAACTTTATTAAAAACCCGCATCACCGAGATCACGGTGGACGAACTGAATACGCTGTCGGTCAAGGCACTGCTTCTGGATGTGGATAATACGCTCACGCGGCATCATTCACAGGAACTCCCTGATGATGTCGCGGCGTGGCTGGATACGATGAAGGCGGCGGGTATTGCCCTGATGCTTGTCTCCAATTCCAAAGAGCCGCGCGTGAATCCCTTTGCGGCGCGCATCGGTCTGCCGTATGTCCACACGGCGTGCAAACCTGTGCCGTTTGGCTTTCATCGTGCGTCCAAGGCGCTCGGCGTGCCGCTTTCGCAGTGTATGGCGGTCGGTGATCAGACCTTCACCGATGTGCTCGGTGCGAAGCTCGCGGGTGTGCGGGTGACGCAACTGATCCCCATTGAACCCGAAGCGGGGTGGAGTTTTCGTGTGCGCCGCCGTCTGGAGCAACCGATTCTGGCATCGTATCGCCGCAAAAAGGAGAGAATGAGATGAGTGCATTGTTCGGCCCTGCGGGAAACGCGGACGCGTTTTATGAAGCAGGCTTCAAATCGACCCACCAAGCGCCTGCGTGGCTTGCCTCGCTCGGGCTGACGGCGTATGAATATCAGTGCGGTCGCGGGGTGCGCCTTTCCGAAACGGCGGCGGAGCAGATCCGCCTTGCTGCCGCGGAAAACGGCATCGCTGTGTCACTCCACGCGCCGTATTTTATCTCGCTTGCGTCCAAAGAACCCGAAAAACGCGACAATTCCGTGCGCTATATTCTCGACAGCGCCGAGGCGGCGTTGCGCCTGGGCGGCAACCGCATTGTGGTGCATCCGGGCGGACTGGGCGGACTGTCGCGCGAGGACGCCACGGCACTCGCCTGCGAGACTCTGCACAAGGCGCAGGCGGCGCTTGATCGCGAAGGCTTCGGTGCGGTGCATATCTGCCCCGAAACGATGGGTAAGATCAATCAGCTTGGTACCTTTGAGGAAATTCTGACGATGTGCGCGGTGGATGAACGCTTTTTGCCGTGTGTGGATTTCGGGCATCTCAACAGCCGTACCCACGGTGAGGTCAACACCCGCGAGGCGTTCGCGGCGTTACTTGACCGTATGCACGAAGCACTCGGCGCCGACCGCGCGCGCGTTTTCCACGCGCATTTTTCCAAGATTGAATATACGGCGGGCGGCGAAAAGCGTCACCTGACCTTTGACGATACGCAGTACGGCCCCGAGCCTGCGCCGTTGATGGCGCTTCTTGCCGAGCGGGACTTGTCGCCCGTGATCATCTGCGAATCCGACGGCACGCAGGCACACGACGCCGCCGCAATGCATACACTTTATAAGGCCGCAAGGGGAGAATAACGATGGGAAAACATATTCTGGTCCTGAACGGCCCAAACTTAAATCTGCTCGGTATCCGCGAACCCGGCATCTACGGCAACGACACGCTGGAAACGCTGTGCGACACCGTCAAAGCGGAGGCGGCACAATACGGCGCGACCGTTGACTGCTTCCAGTCCAATCATGAAGGCGCGCTCATCGATGCGCTTCACGGCGCGATGGGTGTGTATGACGGCGTGATTCTCAACGCGGGTGCTTACACACATTACAGCTACGCCATCCGCGATGCCATTGCCGCCATCCGCCTTCCCGTGGTGGAGGTGCATCTCAGCGATATTCACGCGCGCGAGCCGTTCCGGCATATCTCCGTGATCGAGCCTGTCTGTGTGGCGCAGATCAGCGGACTGGGTGTCGGCAGTTACCTTAAAGCGCTCGCGCTGCTGTGTGAGGAGGAAAATAAATGAACGATCGTATCAAAGCTCTGTGCAAAACGCTTGCCGCCGACGAAGCGGCATTCATCCTGTCCGCGCCCAACCGCCGCTATTATACCGCCTTTGATTCGAGCAACGGCGCGGTGCTGGTGATGCACGACGACGCGGTGTTTTTGACCGATTTCCGCTACATCGAAGCGGCAAACACCAAGGCGGACGATATCACCTGCAAGGAAAGCAGTGCGTTGTTTAAAGATGCCATTGCGATTCTCAAAGATCGCGGCGTCACAAATCTGTATCTGGAAAACGAAACACTCACGGTCAGTGAGCTTCATCGCTTCAGGCAACAAGCCGACGGCGTGACGCTTGTAGCGGACGAGACGCTGTGCAAGCGGATTTTTGAACAGCGCCGCGTCAAATCCGAAAAGGAAGTAGCGTTGATGCGCCGCGCGCAGGCGTTGACCGACGACGGTTTTTCTTACATCCTTCCGCGCCTGACCGTCGGTCGCACCGAGAAGGATGTTGCGCTTGACCTCGAGATGTATATGCGCCGTCAGGGTGCGGATGCCGTCGCGTTTGATTTTATTGTTGCGTCGGGTGAAAACAGCTCCATGCCGCACGCCGTGCCGTGTGACCGCCGCCTGCAAAAGGGTGATTTTGTCACAATGGATTTCGGTGCGACGGTGGACGGCTATCGCTCGGATATGACCCGCACGGTCGCCATCGGTGAGGTGTCCGACGAGCAAAAGCTGGTGTATGACACGGTGCTGAAGGCGCAGATGGCATGTCTGGACGGGCTCAAAGCGGGCATGACGGGTGAAGAAGGCGACCGTCTGGCGCGGCAGGTCATCGAGCAGGCAGGCTACGGCAAGGCATTCGGTCACAGCACAGGTCACGGCGTCGGCATCGATGTGCACGAAAAACCGCATCTGTCGCCGCGCTCGCAGGAGCTTCTGCGCGTCGGTGAAATCGTGACGGTCGAACCGGGCATCTACCTTGAAGGACGCTTCGGTGTGCGCATTGAGGATATGGTGTGGCTGACAGCTGACGGCAATATCGACCTGACCGCGTCCGATAAACGCCTGATCGTGCTGTAATTCACAGAAAATTTCATAAAGAGTCTTGCAAAATTCATCCATATAGGGTAAAATAAAGTATAACTCTGCAAGAGTGACTGTAAAAATTATTATCTTGGAGGAATGTCCAATGGTTTCAGCAGGTGATTTCAGAAACGGTGTTACATTTGAAATGGAAGGCACTGTCTATCAGATCGTCGAGTTCCAGCATGTTAAGCCCGGTAAGGGTGCTGCGTTTGTCCGCACCAAGATCCGCAATGTGATCCAGGGCAACATCATTGAAAAAACATTCAACCCGTCCGACAAGTTCCCGACCGCGTATGTCGAGAGAAAGGATATGGAGTATTCCTACACCGACGGTGATCTGTACTACTTCATGGATCCCGAGACCTATGAGCTCGTGCCCATCGGCGAGGATGTCCTGTCCGACAGCTTCAAGTTCGTTAAAGAAAACTTTGTCTGTAAGGTTGCTTCTTACAAGGGCAAGGTGTTCAGCGTTGACGCTCCGAACTTTGTGGAACTGCAAGTGACCGAGACCGATCCCGGCTTCAAGGGCGACACCGCGACCAACGCGACCAAACCCGCAACGCTGGAGACCGGCGTCGAGATCCGTGTGCCGTTGTTCATCGACCAGGGCGAAATGATCCGCGTCGACACCCGCACGGGCGAGTATATGGAGCGCGCATAATCTGCCGCAACCAATCTTTTTAAGGAGGCTACTACAATGGATATGACCGAGAAAATTGCCTATCTCAAGGGTTTGCTTGAGGGTATGGAAATTGATAAGGACAGCAAGGAAGGCAAAATCTATGCCGCGATCATGGATGTTCTCACCGATATGGCGCTGACCATCGAGGATATGGCGGATTATGTTGACGAGCTTTCCGAGCAGGTCGACGAGATCGACGAGGATCTCGCGGATGTCGAGGAGTACCTCGATGACGAGTGCGACTGCGATTGCGACGACGATTGCGATTGCGGCTGCTGCGACTGCGACGATGACGATTGGGACGGCGAGTTCTATGAGATCACCTGCCCCGCTTGCGGCGTGACCTTCGAGGTCGACGAGGAGACCCTCCTCGACGGCGGCATCTCCTGCCCCGAGTGCGACGAGACGCTGGAGTTCGACATCGAGTGCGATTGCGACGATGACGACTGCGACTGCTGCTGCGGCGACGACGAATAATAAATGTAAAAAGGACTGTTGCGTTGGCAACAGTCCTTTTTTTTGTGTGCAGCAGTCTACGCGCCCTTTGTGTGTCAGCAAGGTTCATCACTTAAAAGAGAAGATCACCCCTCTGAATATATGGAATTATATGCTGTCAAAATACTGTTCACAGAAATATACCATCGATGTATTGACAATATATATAGGCGCATGATACACTGATGTTGAGAAAAGATATTTGTAAATTATTTTTCCAAAATCATAGATTTTGCTCTGCGTAATCCGATAAAGAGAGGATATGATCCCGATGGCGATGAATATACTGTAAATACTGCCGTATAGGCGAACGCCGTTTGCCTATACAATTCCATAATATCCATTCAGGAGGTATGACTATGAAAATGTTGAGAACTATGTTTACTATGATTGTAACGCTGGCGTTGTGCATCTGTGTGTTCAGCGGATGCCAGGCAAGCAACCCTGCCCCGCAAAGCGGCAACGACCACGACCGAAATGACCACCACGACGGAAGCGACGACCACCACGACCGCACCTGTGATCGAGGTCAAACTGAATACCAATATTCTTTCCGCCATCGGCAAAACCTACCCCGAAATCGTCGCTTTGTTCGGCGAACTCGTTGAAGTCACAACAGGAGTAGAAGGTGGCATCCCCGCTTACCGCTTTGAAAACAGCAATGGATATTATTCTTTTAGCGGTAAAACTGACTGGGACTACGAGGAGGACGGTGCGATACTGACGGACGAAAACGGCAAATGGATCGTAGAAACGGCACCGAGACCTAAGGCTGATGCGTTATGCGGCGGCATTTGGGATATCCCTGTAAACGAAATTTTCTTAGGTCTGACCGAAATGGTTACTGCCGAGAAATTGGCGGAAATGTACGGTATAGAGCACACTTCTTCTGTTCCTGCAGAAAGGCGAATCGATGGATATAATACTTGCAACTTTAAATTTGAAAATTATCAGTTTTCCATCAGAACCGAAGATGATTATATGATTGGGCCGAATAACATTATAAGTCTTGTGAAACAAAATTAACTATATAGAAGAACACCTTAAAAAGGTGGATGTATTTATGGCTTGTACGCAAAAGGTTATAAAATGCGGCTTTTCGGTTGTGATGGTGTTGTTATCATTATGTACACTACTGTCACCATCGGTGTTGGCAGAAGGTCTTGCTGTGAGCGTCGTAGAAACCAACATCCTCGACACTGACGCATGTTGATTCCATAACAAGCCACTTAATATTTACACTATATATTCAGGAGGTACGACTATGAAAACTTTGAAAACTATGTTTACTATGATTGTAACGCTGGCGTTGTGCATCTGTGTGTTCAGCGGATGCCAGCCAAGCAATCCCGAGCCGCAAAGCGGTAACGACCCCACCACGACCGTGGCGGCAACGACCACGACCGAAATGACCACCACGACGGAAGCGACGACCACCACGACCGAGCCTGCCGTCGTATACACCGTAAACGAAGACCGTCTTGCCGAAATCGGTAAGACATTTGCGGAAATAAAAGAATTGTACGGTGATTCACCAATCGGTTGGTATTACAACGGCGGTAAAATCTATGCATTCGAAGAAGGAGGATGTTCTTACTACTTTGGGGTACAAAACGACCGGAGTGTTCCTCCCGCCGAAGATGCGATATGTCAAAAAATCTTTCATCTATATGCCGAGAAATTGTTTAACGGCTTGACCGAAACGGTATCTCCGACAAAACTTGCCCAAATGTACGGTCTTGAACATCTTTGGTCCAAATGGATGGGTTTTTATCAAAACGATCCTAACGGCGAATATATGTCTCTGTTTCGGTATGGCGACTATGAGATTTTAATTCACTCTCAGGAGGATTATCGGATTGGCCTCAACTCCCTAATTGAAAGTGTTGAAATTGCAGAGGAATGATACAATGACAAACATATAAATGAAACTATAAGAAAAAGGAGGATGTATTTATGGCTAATACACGGCGGGTTATCACACGCAGATTTGTGATTGTGATGGCGGTGTTGCTGTTATGCACGGTACTGTCACCGTCGGTGCTTGCTCAAACGCTGACTGCAAGCGCCGCAGAAACCGACATCCTCGATGTTGATACGCTTACAACACCACCAAAACGGGCACGCAAGAGGTCCATGTATATGCCATCAATGTGGGGACGGGAAGCACTACCCTTCTGGGGAGTAAGAGCGTTACCATTACATAAAGAAATCATCCTGACGGCGGTCAACTGTGCTTGACCGCCGTTGGTGTTTATGTGGTCTGTGCCGATGTCGAAAGGTTTTGTCTTGCAAAAACGGTGAAATTGGGATATACTAACAATATCAAAATCAAGAGGAGTGTCGTGTATGCTCGTTTCTTCGGTCGCCGAACTCATCGGCAATACACCGCTGTTGAAAGCGAAAAACCTGATGCAGTCTCAGTCGCTTTGCGCGAATTTGCTCATAAAGCTGGAAAGTTTCAATCCTGCAGGATCGGTCAAGGATCGCGTAGCATATCAGATGCTTGCCGATGCCGAGCAAAGCGGTCGTTTGCAGGCGGGCGGCACGGTGATTGAGCCGACCTCGGGCAATACAGGCATCGGACTTGCGGCACTGTGCGCGGCAAAGGGGTATCGCCTCATCATCACCATGCCCGATACCATGTCGGTCGAGCGGCAAAAGCTGATGACGGCGTACGGTGCGGAACTGGTGCTGACCGACGGCAAGCAGGGGATGGCGGGCGCGATCGCCAAAGCCGAGGAACTCGCCGCTGAAATTGACGGTGCCATTGTCGCGGGGCAGTTTGTGAACCCCGCCAACCCCAAGGCACACGAGCTGACAACGGGCCCCGAGATATGGCGTGACACCGACGGAAAAGTAGAGATCCTTGTGGCAGGTGTCGGCACGGGCGGCACAATCACGGGAACGGGCCGCTATTTGAAATCGCAAAATCCGGCGGTGCGCGTGGTGGCGGTTGAGCCTGCGGATTCCCCCGTGCTGTCGGGCGGCACAGCAGGCGCGCACGGCTTACAGGGCATCGGTGCGGGTTTTGTTCCCGCGGTGCTGGATACCGCTGTTTATGATGAAGTGGTGCGCGTCACCACCGACGAAGCCTATGCCGCTTCGCGGTTGCTGGCAAAAACCGAAGGCGTGCTCTGCGGCATCTCGTCGGGCGCGGCACTTCATGCCGCGATGACGCTTGCCGCCGCTGCCGAAAATGCAGGCAAAACCATCGTGTGCATCCTTCCCGACACGGGCGAGCGGTATTTATCGACGGCATTGTATTGACAGAGACGGAAAATGTGCAAATTCTTTCCAAAAACGCAAAAAAATTTTCCGATAGGTCTTGTTGTTTTGCGTTTTATTTGGTATGATAATAGATGGTAATTTACGCCTTGAAAAGGCGATCAACAAAAAGGAGGCTTTTGAGAAATGAACGTATTTGGTATTGAAGTCAACATCAAAAACATTCCGAAGCTCGATCAGGGTTACATCCCGATGGCGGCATTCTGCAAGGCGTTTGAAGCATCGGCGGCAAACGGCAAGGAGATCGCGGTTGCGGTGGAGCGTAATCAGGGCTACACTGCCGTGCGCAAAATGAAGATCCACGGCACCGAGGCTATGCAGGAGGCAGACCGCGTGTATGTCGAGCGTACGGTCAAGATGCTCCTGTGGGCTTACGGCGGCTGGAAAGTCTATATCTGCGGCGATGACGCCATCGGCGCATACATTGCCGACACCTATAAGGTTGGCGGTGCTCGTGAGTTCGACGCGGACTTCATGGGCAATGTCTATGAGCAGGAGTTCACCGTTGTGTCGGTGCCGCTTGCTGAGACTCCCGCTGAGAAGTCCGGCGCGAAGCCTGTCGGCCGTCACCTCGACGGTTGCCGCATCGGCTTTGACGCAGGCGGATCCGAGCGCAAGGTTTCCGCTGTCATCGACGGCGAGTCCGTGTACTCTGAGGAAGTTGTCTGGTTCCCCAAGACCAACTCCGACCCCGATTATCACTTCAACGGCATCGTTGAGGCAATGAAGACCGCGGCATCCAAGATGCCCCGCGTTGACGCCATCGGCGTTTCCTCGGCAGGTATCTATGTTGACAACCGCGCGATGGTTGCGTCGCTGTTCTTGAAAGTGCCGAAGGACGACTTCGACAAGAAGGTTAAGGACATCTACATTCGCGCCGCGAAAGAAATCGGCGATGTGCCGCTGGAAGTTGTCAACGACGGCGATGTCACCGCGCTTGCAGGTGCTATGAGCCTCGGCTCCAACGAGATCCTCGGTATCGCTATGGGTACTTCTGAGGCTGTCGGTTATGTCGATGCAGACGGCAACATCACCGGCTGGCTCAACGAGCTGGCGTTTGCTCCCGTTGACCTGCAGGACGATGCTATGGAAGACGAGTGGTCGGGCGATAAGGGCTGCGGCGTAAAGTATTTCTCGCAGGACAGCGTCATTAAGCTCGCTCCCCGTGCCGGCATCGCTCTGGATGAGAGCCTGTCTCCCGCTGAGAAGCTGAAGGTTGTGCAAGGCGAGATGAACAACGGTTCCGAAGCTGCGCGCGATATCTATCGCTCCATCGGTACTTACCTCGGCCACGCGCTGGCATACTATGCGACCTACTACAAAGTGGCACATGTGCTGCTCCTCGGCCGTGTGATGTCCGGTGAGGGCGGCGACCTCGTTATCGAGGAAGCACGCCGTGTGCTTGCGGACGAATATCCCGAGATCACGGGTGTCGAGCTCAACCTGCCCGACGAGAAGTTCCGCCGCGTCGGTCAGTCCGCCGCTGCTGCTTCGCTCCCCGCTATCGGCTGATAAGAAATTGAAAAAGCGTTGCAAACCAATCGGTTTGCAAGGCTTTTTTATTTTGCATAATTTTGCATTATTTACCCACACAAAAGCGGCTGAACACTTCCTGCACCACGGTGTCGCTGACGCGCTCGCCTGTGAGTTCCAATACCGCCGACAGCGCTTCGTCGATGCACACGGCGGCGGCGTCTTCGGCAAGTCCCGAAGAAAGCGCGTCGATCGCGGCATTGACGCTGTCAAGGCACCGTGCGGCGCCGATGCGCTGGCGTTCATTGGCGAGCATCGGTTCGTCACCCGTCAGTCCGGCAATGCCCGTCACCTGCGTCACGGCGGCGGTCAGGGCATCAAGTCCGTTGCCGTCTTTGGCGCACAGCGGCACAAGCGGCAGACCGCTTGTCTGCAATACCGTGGGAACGGTATCGCACAGATCGGTTTTGTTGAGAATGATGACAGCGAGCTTACTTTCGAGCGAGGCAAGCAAGGCGGCGTCACCCTCGTCAAACGGGCGGGAGTTGTCAAATACGGCAAGCACCAGCGCCGCATCTTCCAGCCGTTTGCGTGCTTTTTGCACGCCGATGCGCTCGACGGTATCGTCGGTGTCGTGCAATCCCGCCGTATCGGCAAGTCGCAGACGCACCTCGCCGAGAAGCACGGTTTCCTCCACCACATCGCGGGTCGTACCCGCAATATCGGTAACGATGCTTCGCTCACAGCCCGACAGCAGATTCATCAGCGTCGACTTGCCGACATTGGGCGCGCCGACGATGGCGGTGTCGATGCCGCTCGTCAGGATGCGTCCCGCATCCGCCGTAGCGAGAAGCGCCGAAAGTGTTTTGGCGGCGGTTTCCAGCGTGGCGACCAGCTCCTCTGTCGGGAGCGGCGGCACATCGTCATCGGGATAATCAATAAACGCGGCAATTTGTGCGGACAAGCCGACGAGTACGGTTTTGACTTCGTCGAGCTTGCGGTAAAGCGCGCCCTCGCGGGCAGACAGCGCCGTTTTGGCGGCGATTTTACCCTCGGCGGCAATGAGATCCATTACCGCCTCCGCGCCCGAGAGATCCATTTTACCGTTCAAAAATGCGCGGCGGGTAAATTCACCGCCCGCCGCAGGTCGCGCACCCGCCGCAATCGCGGCACGAAGCACACGACGCAGGATATAGGTGCCGCCGTGGCAAGACAGCTCCACCGTGTCTTCGCCTGTATAGCTGTGTGGTGCGCGGAACACAAGCGCCACACAATCGTCTATATCGCCGTCGGCATCGGACACATGACCGTAGGTGGCTTGGTAGCCATCAAGAGATGACAGCGTTTTGCCGCCGCGAAACAGCGTGTCGGCAATGGCAATCGCACCGTCGCCCGAAATGCGGACAACGCCCAGTCCCGCAGGACTGAGCGGCGTGGCGATCGCGGCTATGGGATAGGACATAGAATAACCTCCTTCGCAGAAAGCCTCCCTCTTTGAGGAAGGCGGAGGGAGTTTTAAGCAAAAACGAAGATGTCTTTCAAACTCCCCCTGTCACGACATTCGTCGTGACATCCCCCTCGAAGAGAGGGACAAGGAGACCGCCGCCATCCCCCTCAAGGGGATGGCTTGTTCACTCAATACTCATGGTCGCACTTGCATTCAGCGACAAATCGGCAACATTGCCTGCGATAAATTCATAATAGCCTTGTGCGCCGATCATGGCGGCGTTGTCGCCGCACAGCGACAGCGGCGGCATATACAGCGAGAATCCTTCCTTGTCGCATGCCGCCTGCATCTGACGGCGAAGCTCGGAGTTAGCCGACACGCCACCCGCCATCACGATGGTATTCATCCCGTATTCTTTCGCGGCGGCGACAGTCTTGCCGACCAGAATATCCGCCACGGTGAAGCGAAGCGACGCACACAGATCTTCGTGGTTCAGCTCCAGCTCGCGTTGCTTGGCGTTGTGAAGCTGGTTGAGCACGGCAGTTTTCAGTCCCGAAAAGCTGAAATCGAACGGACTGCCCTCCACCTTCGGGCGGGGAAGCACAAAGGCGTGCGGATTGCCGCCCTCGGCGCGTTTATCCAGCGCAATACCGCCGGGATAAGGCATGCCCATCGCGCGTGCCGCCTTGTCAAAGCATTCGCCCGCGGCATCGTCGCGGGTGCGACCGATGATGCGGAACTCCGTGTAGTCCTCACACAGCACAAGATGCGTGTGACCGCCCGACACCACAAGGCACAGAAACGGCGGTTTCAGCTCGGGGTGCGAGGGGTAATTGGATGCGATGTGACCGCGCAGATGATGCACGGGTACAAGCGGTTTATTCGCCGAAAAGGCAAGTCCCTTGGCGAAGTTGACACCGACGAGAAGAGCACCGATCAGACCCGGGTGGGCGGTCACGGCAACCGCATCAATATCGTCAAGCGTCACATTCGCGGCGGTGAGCGCTTCGCGCGTGACACCCGAGATCGCCTCTGCGTGACGGCGAGAAGCAATTTCGGGTACGACACCGCCGTACAGACGGTGTTCATCCACCTGCGTGGCGACAATATTGGACAGAATATGGCGGCCGTCCTCGACAACCGCCGCGGCGGTCTCGTCACAGGACGATTCAATGGCTAAAATCTTCATTGTGATTCTCCTAAATAGAGTGAGTAAATGGCGGCGTCCTCGGTAGGATGAGAATAGAATCGCGGTCGGATGCCGTCTTTGACAAAGCCGTGTCGCTCATACAAACGGATGGCGGCATCGTTTGACACGCGCACCTCCAGTGTGATGCGGTATAGCTCTTTTTCAAGGGCAAGCTGTCGTGCGTCAGTCAGGAGTGCGCTTGCCACACCGTGACGGCGAAATTCCGCTTTAACGGCGATGTTGGTGACGCTCATCTCATCGGCGACGATGTGTGTGCCGAGATAGCCGTAGACCTCGCCGCATCGCTCGGCAACAAAAAAGTGAGCGCAGGGATTATCAAGTTCCTCGGCGAGTCCCTGTTCACTCCACGGGTCGGCGAAGCACTCGCGCTCCAGCGCTGCGAGCGCGGGAATGTGATCGGCAGTCATCGGTACAACCCGAAACGCCGCGCCCACCCATTCGATCACCGCTTTTCGCAGGATATCGCGGGTGTGGCGGTAGTCGGTCAGCGACAATCCGAACGGGTCGGGGATGCCTTTGCCCAGCACGATCACCTTGTCGGGGTCAACATCAAACAGCGAGGTGACGGCGACTTTATGCGAGGGGGTCATCGCGCCGATCTCATCCGCCCACGCAACCATCTCGGGGGTGATGAGCTGGGATTTGTGAAACCCAAGCTCAATACCGATCTCGCGAAGCGCCAGTACCGCGTGCACCGACGCGGCGGCACCCGTGACGGATAATCCCGCGCTTTGCACCTCGTCGCCCTCTGCCTGATAGCGCTCCACAAGCGCTTTTGCCATCGGACTGCGGCAGGTGTTGCCTGTGCAGACTACCAACCGACGCATCGCCATCACTTCCTTTGATACAATATAAAAGCAGTATAGCATATTGCGACGCAATTTTCAATGGGTCAGCCTTGTCATTGTGAAAACAAAACAACCTCGCGGCAAGCCGCGAGGTTGTTTTACTTTTACAGTTTACATCAGTCCGCCGAGAATTTCGCGGCAGTCGGCAGTGGAGAGATTGCCGTCGCCGTCGATATCGCCCGCGGCTTCCTGTGCCGCAGTGAATGCGCTTTCCTTGGAGAACTCTTTGAGTGCGGCGCGGACATCCGCCGTGGAGGATTGACCGTTGCCGTCGATATCGCCGCGCACCGCCAGAGTGTATTCGGCGATGAGCGTGTCACCGTTCATAACCTTGACAGTCAGACCCGTCTTGGCGGCGGAGGCATCGGAAACCTCGTTGTCGCCGTCAAAGAAACGGATGTAGCTGTTGTTCTCCATGCCACTCTTGGTGCTGCCGACGGTGAAGTCGGGGTTGGGGGAGAAGATGACTTCCGTTTCCTCATTGAGGGTGTAGGTGTCGTTGTGGATGGTGATGTTGCCTGCCCAGTTGCCTGTTTTCACCACATCGTCGGTGAAGTATTTGGTCACAGGTGCGTCGCACATCTGTGCGGCATAGAGGGTGGCGTCACCCTGACTGCGAAGCTCGAAGGTCAGCTTTTTGATCACACTCTTGCCGTCTGCGGGCAGGATGCCGTTCCACTCATACATTCCCAGCAGGTTGAACGAGCGGGAATACTGACCGTCCTTAATGCCCAGCTCGGGATATTCGGTGAAGCCGAGGACATTGTAATAGTCCGATGCAAGGGAGACGAACTTGTCGCCTTCGGAGGTGGTCACGATCATCGAAATATCGAAGTTCGCGCCCGCACCGACCGAGATGATCCAGTTCTGGAGAGCTTTGGGTTCAAAGGTCACATTCGGGTAGAAGCTGACTGCATAGCCGCCTGTACCGCTGATGTTCAGCACGCCGTTCTCATACTTATAGGAGCCTGTGGCACCTGCGACGGGATCCTGCTCAAGCGTGTCGGGGTTCATCAGGTCGAGATAGTGCTGCTCGCCGCTGAAGCATACGCTGTACAGATTGACATAGTCGTCGGTGTTGCCGATGACGAAGTAGCGGATCGCGCGGATGTTGACGATGCCGTTGGGGTTGAGGTTGTACTGACCGCTGCTGTACAGATAGTTGCCGAGGTTGGCGGTGATGACATATTGACCGGGAGCAAAGTCATTGTCGTTTCCGTTGACAACCTGCGAGAGGCGCACGGTGTGTTCGTTTGCATTGACATCAATGAAGATGATGTCCGCATTGAACTGTGCGGTCGAATTCAACGAGATGTTCAGATAGGCGTAGTTTGTGAGGTTGACACTGGTGTCGTAGGTGGTGAACGCCGACGGCCAACCGTAGTCTGCACCTGCTTTATACAATGTAGCCGCGCCCGAATAGGGGTTGAAATAGGTCCACACGCTGCTGTCGCCGCCCGAGGTATACGCTTCGGGGATGAGGTTGCTCTGCGTGGGCATATAGTCGGTGCTTTCGGGCCATTGAACCGCTTTCCATTCTGCGTGGAGCGAGCGGTTTGCCCAGATGGCGGTGGTGTCAAATGTGAACTCCCAGCCGTTTTCGTCAAACCAGCCGAGGAACTCGAAGCCTGCGCGGGTGGGATCGGCGGGCTTCTTCGCGTAAGAACCTTCGTTGACAGTCTGTGCCGCCACCGAAGAACCGCCGCGGGAGTCAAAGGTCACCTTGTAGCCTTGTGCCACAGCGTGGTTGTTGATGACCGTGCCCGTGCGGCTCAGCAGGACGAACCAGTCGACCTTCAGTTTGCCGGTTGCCATTTGAGAGGGAGTCTTCCAGCAGTCGCCGTTGCCGGTGGGACGGGCGCTGGTGGGATAACTGTCATATACATGATAGTAATTGGTGGAGGAATCGTAGCCGACCAGTGCGATGAAGTGACCGGGGACATGCGCGATCGCCGTGCCGCCGTTGGCAAGGTGGTTTTTCAACTTCGTATTGGAGGAGTTCGACCAATAGCCGTCGCCGCCCGGGCCGCAGTCCACCGTGAAGCCGTAGCGCGTGCCGTATTTGGCTTGCAGCTTCGGGTACAGCGTGGTGCGGTAGGTGCCCGCGTGGGTGTTACCGGGGTTGTAACCGCCGATCGAGTGTGCCCACGCCGCCGTTTCGGTGACGCTCATCTCGTTACCGGTCAGATAACCGACGGCATTGACGGTTGCAAAGATACCGCAACCCGTGCGGTACAGCGTACCCTGCGAGTCGCCGTAGGTGTAGTTTTTCCATTTTTCGAGATTCTGGCGCACGACTTTGGTTGGGACGACCGCTTCAGCAGAAGCCGTGAACGCACAGATGCTTGCCATCGAGAAAAGCATCGACAGCACCAGCACAAAGCTGAGCACTTTTGCGGACATGGTGGAGAGTTGTTTCATATGTATTCACCTTTCTTTACTTTACAGCGCGAATAATGACGCATATTTCCATAGTTTAATTATAACAAAAATACACCGAATGTCAATGAATTTTGGTTAAAATACCGATTATCGGACGATTTTTGTGCAGTTTTATGACAATTAAGACAAAAATCGCTAAAAACAAGACAAAAAATGCACAAACCGCGCTTGCTATTTGTACAATTTGTGTGGTACAATGAGGAAAACGCTGTCGCGCGATGCGCGACGGAATCCCCCTGTCACGGCGAACGCCGTGACATCCCCCTTTAGGCAAGGGGGACAAGATGTTGCCGAAAACTCACGGCAACATCGTAGGGCAGGGGCTCACTTGCGCCGCATCGGGAGCATCCGCAATCGGCGTACTCAAGCTTGCCTCCCCTTAAAGATATAAGGGAAGGTGTCGGCGAAGCCGACGGAGGGGGGTTGAAATGCGACTATTGCTGTCGCTGTTCGGCGATCGTTTCCTTACGGAAACGCGGCGAAATTCCTCTGTCACAAGGGGACAAGAAAAGGAGTTACAGTATGTACATATGGATTATAATAGGCGTCCTTGCTTTTCTGCTTATTACCGTGTTGCTCATTGCCTATATCTGCTTTCGCATGGCGTTTTATGTCCCGGCGCGCAAACCTGTACCCGATGATGTGATTGACATTCCCGACGGCGAAGCGTATGAACCGTATCGCGAGGATATGGAGCGCTGGGCACGGGAAACAAAGGCGATGCCGCATGAGGCGGTGTCTGTTACATCGTTTGACGGGTTGACCCTGCGCGGCAAATATTATGAATACGCGCCCGATGCGCCCATTGAGCTGATGTTTCACGGCTACCGCGGCAATGCCGAGCGGGATCTGTGCGGTGGCGTACAGCGATGTTTTTCGATCGGGCACAACGCGCTGATCGTCAACCAGCGCGCAAGCGCCGACAGCGACGGACACATCATCACCTTTGGTGTGCGGGAAAGTCGCGATGTCCTGACCTGGGTGGATTTTATGCTTGCGCGGTTCGGAAAGGATGTACGCATCATTCTGACGGGCATCTCCATGGGTGCGGCGACGGTGATGATGGCGGCGGATCTGCCGCTTCCGCCGAATGTCAAGGGCATCCTCGCCGATTGCGGATTCACCTCGCCGAAAGCGATCATACAGAAGGTCATCCATCAGATGGGACTTCCCGTGACACTTGCCTACCCGTTTGTGCGGCTCGGCGGAAAGCTGTACGGCGGCTTCGATATTGAAGCCCGCTCGGCGGTGGAGGTGCTCAAAAACAGCCGTGTGCCCGTGATCTTTTTTCACGGTGAGGCGGATGATTTCGTGCCGTGCGAGATGAGCCGCGAAAATTACGAAGCGTGTTCTTCACGCAAACGCCTTGTAACCGTGGCGGATGCCGACCACGGTCTGGCGTATGTCTGCGATCCCGACAACTATCGGCAGGCAGTAAGAGAATTTTTCGATGAATCTTGCACTTGACGAAAAAAGGTAGTATAATACAGTCAAACAGATCCTTTAAGGAGGCAAAATACTATGAAAAACAGCAAGATTTCCCGTGTGCTTGTGTGGCTGACGACGGCGGCGCTTCTGGTGTCGGCTTCTCTGCCTGCATCGGCACTCAGCTTCACCGTCGGCAATACCGTTGACGGCATCGGCACGATCGTCAGCAGTGAGTCTGAGACGGTTGCGCAGGGTCTTGAATTCAATAAGACCACCTACATTGACGCAAACGAAAACGGTCAGAGCTTGTACACGATGGAATTCAATCCCGCTGACACGGGTTATATGCCGATGATGTATCAGGGCAAACCCAGCTACGGTACGACCACGGAAAAATCCATCGCCGCGGCAGAAGCGGCGGGCTACGAAGTGCTCGGCGGTATCAACGGCGAGTTCGGCTCGGCGAATACCGAAAACTGGGGCACGCTCGACAGCCGTATGATCACCAACGGTCGCATCATCGCGGACAGCGAGGATACGGAAGTGATGTGCCTGGCGTTTGATAACAAGGCGAGCTTCCAGCTGGTGAAATCGAAGATGGCGTACCACTTCTATGTCGAGGGCAAGGAAGTGCTCAATGCCGCCAGCGGCGCACCCGTGATCGGCTGTATCAACAAGCGCTATGTCGGTACCAACTGGTGGAGCCCGTACTGCTATTTTGACTATGCAACGGGCGGCAAGACCTACACCAACGAAAATGTCAAGGGTGTTGAGGTCGTGTTCAACAAACTGAACAACACCGAGCTGACGGTGGAAGGCATCCTGCAGGGCGAGGTCGTGTCGGTCAACACCAATGCTTATGCAACCGAAATGACCGAAAACCAGTTCGTGCTGTATGCACAGAACGGCTCGGATAACTATGCGCGTCTGGCGGGTCTGCAGGTCGGTCAGAAGGTGCAGATCTATGCCGAGGAGCTTAACGAGGACGCCAAAGAGGTTATGAAGAATGCGGTCACCGTGACGGCGGCGACCTACCCGATCGTGCTTGACGGCAAGTCCAATTCCAAAAACACCCCCAATGCACCCGATATTGAAAATACGCCCGCACAACGCACCGCCATCGGCGTCAAGGCAGACGGCACGCTGGTGTACGTGTGCGTCGACGGTCGCGGTGTCAGCGAGAACTATAACAACGGTATCACCCTGCATGAGCTTGCTGACCTGATGATCAGCCTTGGCTG
>JAZRTC010000057.1:0-2902 GCA_045651865.1 Acutalibacteraceae bacterium | reverse complement strand
AGGACTGCTTACCCCTGATGAGATTGATAAATTTACGGGATACCGTTATTACTCCGCATCAAAGCTTGAGGTTTGCTATCGTATTATTGCCTTAAAGGAACTTGGGTTTTCTTTGGATGAGATACGTGTGCAGCTGACAACAAATGATAACGCGAAAATCACATCTGCGTTAAATGCGAAGCTTGCCGAGCTGCAAACATTCATTGAAACCACACAAACACAGTTAAGGAAAATTGAATCCATCAAAAACAATCTGACAGAAGGAGAGTCGAAAATGTTTAACATTATTGTCAGAGCAACCGACGAAATGCGCGTTGCTTACATCAGAAAGAATTATTTATCCAAAACCGATGCTTTTGATGATATTGAAAAAATCAAAAGCAATCTGCCCAAAACGATTCTTGGCAAAAGAAAAATCATCATCAATTACGAAACAGAATACAGAGAAACCGACTTTGATCTTGCCGCTTGTATAGAGATTGTTGGGAAACTTCCGATATCCTGCGAATATGCAGAAAAGACAATCTCCCTTGGAGCGAATGTTGCATCTTTAATTTGCAAATCCGATGAGATCGATGAAGCCTATAAGGCAATGATAAAACACCTTGATGATTCCAATTTTGAAGCCTGTGGTGCATATTTTGAAATTTATCATGAAGATGGAACGGTAGAATTAAAGCTTCCGGTTTGTACACACAAGGAACAAAAGCTTTATGCCAAGGATGCAGAAATCCCGTTTGTTGACGATCCCGAATCATGCGGAACATGGGCGTTTTTGGACATTGTCCCGACGCGCGAGCATTTTGTATATGGAAAACCGAAATGCGGACATTCAGTATGGCTGCAGAAGTTGTATTTCGTTGACGGTGGTCAGCCTTATTGGGTCATTCCAAAATGGACAAAAGGAAAACTGTATACGCTTACCGGTGATCGTGAAGAGCTGATAGAACATCCATATACCATCATAACCGACCAAGGACGAAAGCTGATGTTCATTGAAATAAAGATGCACGAAAATGATGCAACCGAGCTTTGGGTATACGAACAAACCGACAGCAGTCATATTGCATCCAAGGAAGAAATCCAGCTTTGCGACAACATCGACCATCCTTTTGTCGTTGATGCAAATGTTATCGGCGTTTGGAATGCATTTGACTTTATCCGAGATCGTAATGATTTTGACCCGACAAGAAAAACATGGAAAGGCGGAGAGTTGTTTCTTCGGCGCGTTGAATTCCTTTCAGACGGTCGCTTGATAACCGTCACCAAGAGCCGTGAAAGCATGGTCAACTGGACAAAGGGACTTGAACTCAACAAATACAGTAAAACAGCTTGTGCATATGAAATCGTTGAACACGGGGGAAAAGAATTCTTGATTCTTGAATGGAAATCGGGAGATTATTCTTTCGCAGGAAAAATACAATACTATGTACTGACAAGAGAATAAACAAATTCAGGAGGAGCTGCAAGTCGAAAAACCTGCGGCTCCTCCTTTTGATGGTATTACATTCTTTTCGTATCCGATACCTCAACGCAGCGGCTTATCTTTTTGCAGTTTTGAATCAGTTTGTCGGATACGTCAGCACAAATCCGCTGACCACACCGCCGTCAACGGTAACGGTGAGATTTGCGCCGTCGATATTGTACTTCTGCACGCCGAACGCATCCTCGGCAGGATCGCCGAAGGCTGCCTTGATATCGCTTTCTGTCGAGCCGATCATCAGATAGGTGCCGTTCACATCAAGCGCAACGAGGTCGGAAAGAAGCGAAATCTCCGCGATGTATTCCGCGCCGGACGCATCGGGTGAGGTCAGCACGGTGTAGAGACCCGCATAGGTGTAGACGCGGTCAAAGCCCTCGTGAACACAGCTGGGTGCTTCCATCATGTCGCTGTAGTCACCGAGTGCGGCAAGGGCATCTGCGGCGGGGCTGCCGAGCTTGACGGAAATGCCGTTGTCAAAGACACAGGTGTAGCCATCGATGGCAGGTGTGTTCTGTGCGGGCGCTTCGGTCTGGGCTTCCGTCACAGCGGCAGTTTCACCGTCGGTTACAGCGGCTTCGGTGACGGCTGTATCGGGGGTGCCGGAAACGCTGTCGGTCATGTCGGATGTGGCGCTGTCATTGCCGCAGGACAGCATGGATGCGGTCAGTGCGGCGAGCAAAAGCAGTGAAAGTGTTTTTTTCATGAATGTTCTCCTGTAGAATATCTGTTACGGGGTTGCGGGATAGAGGGACGCATCGAAGCTGTAATAACCTTCGAGTTCATACAGCGAATATTGCTTTACCTGCCAGTCGGTGAGCAGGAAGGTCTTGATCGGATGGCTCTTCCACTTGGGACAGGTATCCAGATGATACCAGTTTCCATCGATCTTGACGAGATTCCAGTAATGCGGTGCATACGGATTGTCGCGCTGGATTTCCATGTTCTCAATCCCTGCACGGGTAAGCAGCGCGGATGCGACGGCATAGTAGGTATAGCAGTTGCCGATGTGCGTTGTGAAGCCGGAATATGCCGCTTCGATGAATTTATCCATCAGATGGGCGGTGGCGGTAGAATAACGCAGATGACCGACGCACCAGGTATAAATTGCGGATGCCTTTTGTCGGTCAGTCATGCCGGGCGTTGTGATTGCGGCAAGAATTTCATCGGCATACAGGTTGACGGATGCCTGATTGGCGCCTGTGACATAGACGGTCGCACTCTGCGTTGCCGTATTGCCTGCCTTGTCGGTCGCCGTATAAATGACGGTGTATTTGCCAATTTTGGTCACATCCACGCGGGAGGCATCGATCTTGACGTTGACATTGCCGTCAGCGTTGTCATACGCCGATACGCCGGAGCGATAGGAAACCGTTCCGTTCTGCTGGGCGTAAATGGTTTTGACACCGTAAATTGCGGGAG
>JAZRTC010000056.1:0-51300 GCA_045651865.1 Acutalibacteraceae bacterium | reverse complement strand
GCGATTCCTTGTGTGTGCATCGCACAGCGGCAGTCGAGTCCGCCCTTGGAATGAGCGATGATGTTCACCTTCTCACACCCCGTGATATCCACGATCTCGCGCACACGCCATGCGATTTCTTTGGCACTGTCGGCGACCGCCAGCGCCGAGGAATGCTTGCCGTAAAACACACGCGCGCCGTTTTTCTCAAGCTCTGCAGGAATGCGTCCCCAATAATTGAGCACCGCGCTGTCACGGAAGAACACACCGTGCACCAGCAGGATCGGATAGCGTGTCTGACAGATTTTCTGCTCTTTGCGTGTGGCGTTAAGGCGGTCTTTGTTAAATTCCACCGCATATTCATAAATCGTTGTTTTCAGAATGATGCCGAGCACGATGAGGTTGATAACGGGAATCCAGCCACACACCGCACCGAGTATACGGTAACGCAGACCGAGCTGGACGGAAGTCAGATACAGGGTGATCATGCCGTTCCAGAACAGCACCGCATGCACAACAACCGATACCAGCGCACTCCAGAGAAGTGTGGACAGCTGCCACGACAGCCACAACCATCCGACAAGATGCCACACGGCAGACAGCACGGCTGACATACAGAACACCAGCAAGCAGTCAATGCCGTGTGCCAGAAAGCGCAGGCGCCACGGTGCCTCACGACTGCCGATGAAGCCTATAAACAAATTGGACAACACACTAAACACAATTGCCGCCATCCAATACAGCGGTCTTTGCGCCAGATACGGAAAGCCGTTTGCCGCACAGCCGATCAACACGGTCGCGATCATACATACAAGCCATCGCCGTCTGTTCATAGCCTCACCCCTTTTTATCCAGTATACCACACGCCTGTATCCTTTACAAGGCTTCATAAAAGTTTAAGGTTTTTTCTCTTTCTTTTTTCATACAGATGTGCTATGATACCGTCAAAGGAGATGTATGAAAATGCACATTCTCGGAGACATTCTCAACTGGCTGAACGCCGATATGAAAGAGCCGATTTCGTACGGGTTTTTTCATTTGTTCTTTTTCGCACTGTCGATCATCGCAGGCATTGTGCTATGCCGCGCACTTCCGCAAGGCACTGAAAAACAGGCACGGCGCATCCTGTTGATCTCAACGGTCGTTGTCGTTGTTTTGGAGCTCTATAAACAGATCAACTACACATTCTCCTACGACGGGCAACACATCACTGCCGATTTTCAGTGGTATGCGTTTCCCTTTCAGTTCTGTTCAACCCCGATGTTTGTGGGTGCTGTGGCGTATCTGACCAAAGGGCGTGTACACAACGCGTGCTGTGCGTATCTGGCGACCTTTTCGGTGTTTGCAGGACTGTGCGTGATGGTTTATCCCGAGCAGGTATTCATCAACACCATCGGCATCAACATCCAGACCATGATTTGTCACGGTACCATGATCACCGTCGGCATCTGGCTGATGCTGACAGGGTATGTCAAAGCCGAGCATAAAACCTTACTCCGTGCCGTTCCTGTCTTTGTCGTGTGTATCGGCATCGCGATACTTCTCAACGAGATCGCTTACCGCACCGATTTTACAAACGGCGAAACCTTCAATATGTTTTATATCAGTCCTCATTGCGAGCCGTCGCTTCCCGTATACTCCTCGGTACAGCAAGCGGTCGCCTATCCGTGGAGCCTGTTTATCTATATCGCTGTGTTCACACTTGCGGCGTATCTGATGTTGCTGATGTTTTGGGGTATCAAAAGGATGTGTAAACGATGAAGCGATTTTTAACAATATCCGCTTTGACAGCGGGCGGCATCGTGTTGCTCGGTGTCCTTGCTGTTGCTGTGCTCAACCTGATTGTCTGCCGCACGACGGCACCGCGTATTCTCACAGCAACCGACGCAAGCACAGTTACCGATGCCGATTGTATTCTGATACTGGGATGCGGTGTGCGCGAGGACGGCTCGCCGACCCATATGCTGGAAGACCGCCTCAAGCGCGGTATTGAGCTGTATAAAGCAGGCGTTGCTCCCAAACTGCTGATGAGCGGTGATCACGGTCAAGCAGATTACAACGAGGTTGCCACAATGAAAGCCTATGCCATTGAAGCAGGAGTACCGAGCGAGGATATCTTTATGGATCACGCAGGATTCTCGACCTATGAAAGTCTGGTGCGCGCCAAAGAGATCTTTCAGACTGACAAACTCGTGGTCGTCACGCAGAAATACCACCTGCACCGCGCGCTGTATATCGCCAAGCGATTTGACATGGAAGCGTATGGCGTGGATGCCGATCTGCGACCGTATGCGGGACAGCTGATGCGGGATGTGCGCGAGGTTGCCGCGAGAGTCAAGGATGTGCTGACCTGTGTGTTTAAACCTGCTCCCACCTATCTCGGCGATGCCATTCCCGTCAGCGGCAACGGTGACATCACAAACGATACATAAAATCAATCACCCCACGATATACTAAATCGTGGGGTGATTTTTTGTATTGTCGTAATTTGCGCGAGTTGCTCGTCAAAGACGAAGCCAGCCGCCGCTATTTTCAATTGTTATCCACCGAAACGCAATTAGCCCTGCACGAGCAGTGCGAGTGCATCCACACCGAAGGGGATTTGCGCAATACGGTGAATTTTCTCGGAAGCAGTCGCGCACAGCATGAGTTCAGCGGCGAAATGTGAGCCGCTTTTTTAACCCAAACCAGGTTCGTGTCCGTAGGGTGCGCAGGCCTCTGCGTGCCCTACAATACTGTTCAAAGATCGTGTTGCGGAACATCAATACCCGATCACCAGACCAAGCAGTAACAATCCGCTTGTGAGAATGAGATTTGCCAGCTGGAATTTAAAGCTCCAGCGAAACCACTTGCCGTAGCTGACATCCGCAAGTCCCAGACTGATGAGCAATACGGGATTGGTGGGATACAGGACATTGGAAAAGCCGTCGCCGAACGCAAACGCCATCACACACAGCTGGGACGAAATGCCAAACACCTGTGCAAGCGGCACGATCAGAGGAATGAGCATAAATGCCTTTGCCGAACCCGAGGAAATAAAGAAATTCATCACCAGCACGATGAGATAGACAAACAAGATCACACTCCAGGACGGCAGTGTCTGTGCAATACCAACCGCGCCGTGCAACAATGTATCAAGCACCTTGGCTTCCTCGAGCGTGTATTTGATAGACGACGCCATCAAAATCATCAGTACCGCGGGGAAAATACTGATAATACCGTCCCACGCGGTTTTCAGCATCGTTTTACCTGCCATTCCCGATACCAGCGTTGACACGACACCCGCCGCGAGAAACACGACAGCAACAATGATCATCGTAATACCCTGCAGCGCAGGAACGAATGCCGAGCACAACACCAGCGCCATACCGCCGCCGAGGATGGAAGCAAAACAAATGAGTCCGCGATCCATTTGGACATCCTGTTCAAAATCAAGCGAAGCTTGGTTCTGAAGGGGACGCTCCACCCGTTTGGCGTGAGAACGCACAAAGAACCACAAAAGCAGATAAATCAGCACAAATGCCACCGCACGAAGCCACACGCCCGAGAACATCGGCAAACCTGCCAGTTCCTGCGCAACACCCACGGTAAACGGATTGCACACACCCGCGGCAAAACCACACCCGACTGCTAAAAGGCTCATACCGACACCCGTCAGTGCATCCCATCCCAGCTTGATGCTCAGCGCCACCACAATGGGAACAAGCGGTACACATTCCTCAAACGAACCGATAAGCGATCCCATCGCCATAAAGAAAAACAGCACAATCGCCAACAACCGATAGCGCACCGCCCCGAAGCGGGCAACCATCTTTTCAAGCATATATTTCATCAATCCGCTGTGTTCGAGCGCACTGAACACGCCGCCGATCACCAACAAAAACGCGATCACGGCAATCAGCGTTGTATTGCCCGCGGCGCTCAATACCAACAGCGGCGACAGCGCCCATTTCCAGAACGGCATCCCGCCATCTACATAGGAAAAACCTGCCTCGGTATCGATCACAAGGTTGCCGCTCGCATCCTCCACGCGGGCATATTCGCCGCCAGGCACGGTCAGCGTCAGCACATAAGCACCGATCATCAGGACAAAAATCACCAGAATCGCCGTCAAAAACGACTTGACACCGATCTGCAGACCACCCTCTTGTTTATGACTCATTGTTCATCCCCCATTATGATCGTGCGGTAAAAGTCGACTGCGGGCGGCAACGCCGCAATATCCACATTCTCATTGACACCGTGGATGCTGTCGAGCTGTTCATCGTTGATGGTGAGCGGCGAAAAGCGCAGGCAATGCTCGCTCACGCGGCTCATAAAGCGACAGTCACTCGCACCCGTCATAATATAGGGTGTCGTTTTCACATCGGCAAATACCTTGCCGACCGCTTTTTCAACGGTTTTGAACGCATCGCTCTTATGATCGGACAGCGGCGAATCGAAGCCTTCGTACAACACCTCGACCTCGATATCGTATTTTGCGGCAAGAGCGGTGACAGCTCCCAGTGAAGCCTTGTAGCCCTGGTGATGCGAATAGCGCATATCGCCGATGACCCATGCCTCTTGCGGCAACACATTGATACCCTCCGAACCCTCGCCCATCGTAAAGGCAACCGTGGTGCGGAGCATCGCGCTTGCCGTGCTTGAGATATACGGCATCACAGCACAGAACAGCGGCGACAGCAACCGCGCATGGCGCAAAGCGGGTTTCAAAGCCCCGCTCATGGACGACGCCAGACGACGGAACATCGTTGCAACCGTCGGCGACACTGCCGCTTTGAAGATGCGGCCGCGATCGACCTCTGCCATAAATTTTCCAAGCCGCACAAGCGGCGTATTGCGTGCAGGTGTGGAGGCGTGACCGCCCTCTGAGCGGGCGATGAATTTCAGATCGGCACAGCCTTTCTCGCCCACACCGATCATCGCAAATGCCCCTTTGACGCCGTCGAGCGGATCCTGCACGATCATACCGCCCTCATCGAGCACAAAGCGAAAGCGGATGCCACGCTGTGCGAGCGTTCTCGAAATCGTGTCCGCGCCCGAGCCATCGGTCTCTTCGGTGCAGGCGGATAGGAAATATATATCCTGCGCGGGGACAACCCCCTCGGCAATCAGCTCCTCTGCCGCCTGCAGCATCGCAAACAACCCGCCCTTGGTATCCAGCACACCGCGTCCCCACAGCTTGCCGTCGGCGATTTCGCCCGCAAACGGCGGATGCAGCCACGCACCCGGTGCCTCCACAACATCGTGGTGATTCATCAGCAAAATAGGTTCGCGGTCGGATTGTCCGCGCCAGCGGAGCAAAAAGCTGCCGTCAAAATCTTCCCACTCGCAAACAGCGGTCAGATGCGGGAACTGCGCGCGGAGCACCTCTTGAAAACGGTAAAACTTGGTGCGATCCGTACCTGCCGTGGCAGAGACGGTCTCCACCTGTATCAATGCCGACAAAATCTTCGCATAACGCACCTCGCGGGACTCCGACATACAAACCCTTCTCTCCGTAAATTACAATGGATGCTTATTCTATCAAATCTATTCATTTCTGTCAATCGCGCAGAATGTTTGCTTTTTCGGCGAACTTGTGATAGACTTGAGAAAATATGTCGGAGGTGCTTTATGGACGAACAATTCCTTCCCGATCTCAAACCGCTTCGCCGTACCTTTTCTTATATCGGGATATGCTATACCGCTCTGTTGATCGTTTCCACGCTCGCACAGCTTATTATGGCATGGATGCCGTATTGGATTGCCGGTGAACAACCTGCCGTTTGGCAAACTTCTTGGTGGAATTGGGCGTGTATGACCCTGCCGCTGTATGCGGTGGCAATGCCGCTGTGCTACCTGATGATGCGTCGCCTGCCCGCGCAGGCACCCGAAAAGAACCCGTTATCTGTCAAACAGATCCTTGCCCTCATCCCCATATGTGTCTGTGTGATGTATGTGGGAAATCTGATCGGCACGGTGCTGTCACTGTTGTTGTCAGGCGGTGAGGCGCAAAACGCGGTTGCGGAACTTGCCATGGACAGCCATCCGCTGAAATTTGTCGCAATGGTCATCGCCGCACCGATTTTTGAAGAATGGATCTGCCGCAAAGTCTTGCTGGACCGTATAAAGCGGCACGGCGAGATTCTCAGCGCACTGATGTCGGGTGCAATTTTCGGCTTGCTTCATCAAAATTTCTTCCAGTTTTTCTATGCGTTCGGACTTGGGTTTGTGTTCTCATGGATCTATCTGCGATGCGGTCGCATCCGTGTGCCGATCCTGTTCCATATGGGTATCAATTTCCTCGGTGCCGTCGTAGCACCTGCCGTTTCGTCGCTGGTGGATCTTGAAGCACTTGAGGCACTGGATATTACCGCTGTTACAGCCGATCAGCTGTTGCAGATCCTGCCGGGATATCTGCTCCTGATGGCGTACTCCTTTGTCATGCTGGCGCTGTCAGTCACGGGATTTATCGTGCTGCTGTGCAACCGCAAACGCATCGTGTGGCAATCGGTTGCGGAGGATCTGCCGCTGAAAACAGCACTCAAACCGGCTTTGCTCAATATTGGTATGATCGTGTATACTGCCGTTTGTGCCGCTATGTTTGTGTTCTCGTTGGCGGCAGGATAAAAATATTTGAAAAAAATCAAAAAAGCAGTTGACATTCTTGTTGTTCGGTGCTATAATACAACTCGCGCCGCAGGAATGCGGATGGCAACTGAATATGTGCGAGCGTGCTGGAACTGGCAGACAGGCACGTTTGAGGGGCGTGTGTTTATGACGTACGGGTTCAAGTCCCGTCGCTCGCACCAACAAAAAGCATCCTTCGGGATGCTTTTTTGTTTATGAAAATACTATGTGTTCCCCTGATAAATCGATCAAAGAAAGGGATACGACCGTATGAATAACAACACCCTGCGTCGGGCGTTTCTGGATACCCTGCCTGTGATGAGCGGATATCTGGTACTCGGGTTCGGCTTCGGCGTGATTATGAATGCAAGCGGCTTTAACATCCTGCTGACATTCGCGATGAGTCTGCTTATCTATGCAGGCTCGATGCAATATGCCGCAGTTGGTTTGCTGACAGGCGGCGCTTCCTTGCTGACAGTGGCACTCACAACGCTTATGGTGAATGCGCGACATTTGTTTTACGGCATTTCGATGCTGGAAAAATACCGCCATATCGGCAAACGGAAAGCCTATCTGATTTTCGGGCTGACCGACGAAACCTATTCGCTTGTTTGCAGAGACAATCCCCTGATAGCCAAGGAGCGCTTTCGCTCATACAGCACTTGGGTGACGCTGCTTGATCACCTCTATTGGGTAACGGGATCTGTACTCGGTGCGGCAATCGGAACGCTGATCCAATTTAACAGTGAAGGTGTTGAATTTGCGCTGACCGCGTTATTTCTGACCGTATTTCTGGAACAGTGGTTATCCACGAAGCGCCACGCACCCGCGCTGATCGGCGTAATGGCATCGGGTGTTTGTCTCGTAATCTTCGGGCCTGCGCACTTTCTGATTCCATCCATGTTGATCATTGCACTGCTCCTGTGTCTTATGAAGGAGGGTGATTGATATGACCGAACAGTATGTCTGGTACGCAGTGGCAATCATCGCACTGGTGACTGCCCTCACCCGCTTTTTACCGTTTGTCATCTTCCGTGACGAGCAAAAAGTCCCCAAGCTCATCCGCAAGCTCGGCAAGGTTTTACCCCATGCCATTATGGGTATGCTGGTCGTGTATTGCCTGAAAGATGTTCAGATCACCGCACTGTCCTCCATACTGCCTGCCGCTGTTTCCTGCCTTGCAGTCGCGGTTTTGCATGTGTGGAAGCGCAACACACTTGTCAGTATCCTCGGCGGCACTGTCTGCTATATGCTGCTTGTACAGACCGTTTTTTAGAAAAAACAAGCCCGCTTCACGGTGTGAAGCGGGCTTTTGTTATTTTTTCCAAGTGGAAGGAATCAACAACAGCAGCATTGGGAAAATCTCCAGACGACCGGCGAGCATATTGAACACGCAAACGAGCTTGGACACATCCGAGAATGCGGCGAAGTTTCCTGCGGGTCCGACCGCGCCGAGACCGGGGCCGATATTGTTGACCGTGGCAATGGTGGCGGTGAAATTCGTTGTGAAGTCAAAACCGTCCAGCGACAGCAACACCGTTGAAAGCACCATAATCACCACATAGCAGAACAGATACACACCGAGGACGCCGATGGTATCACGCTCGACCGCTTTGCCGTCCACCTTGATGACCTTGACATTGCGCGGGTGAAGCATATGCGACAGCTCCTTGCGCGCACTCTTCCAGAGAAGCATCAGACGGATGACTTTGAAACCGCCGCCCGTACTGCCTGCACACGCACCGATGCACATGAGTGTGACCATCAGCGCTTGCGACACCGCAGGCCACAGCACAAAATCGACCGTCGCAAAGCCTGTGGTGGTCATCACCGAAGCTGTCTGGAAAAACACGGTGTGCAAGGTCATCGGCACAGAACCGCCGTTTGTCAGCCACAGATTCAGCGAAATAAGAAGCGAAATGCCGACAAAGAGAATCACATACCAGCGCACTTCTTCCATTTTCACCGCATCCTTGAGGCGCTTTTGGAACAGCAGGAAATAAAAGTTGAAGTTGACGCCGAAAAGGAACATAAAAATCGTGACGATCAGCTGGGAGGCGACCGTATAGCTTGCGAAGCTGTCTGCTTTGATACCGAAGCCACCCGTACCCGCTGTACCGAACGCAGTACAGATCGCATCAAATACAGGCATTTGCCCCACCGTGATCAGCAGGACAAACTGCAAAACCGTCATCGCGGAATAGATGCCGTACAAAAACAATGCCGTTTTGCGGATATTCGGGACAAGTCTGCTGACATTCGGCCCTGTGCTCTCCGCCTTCATCAGGTACATGGTATGCCCGCCTGCCATCGGCAAAAGCGCGAGCATAAACACCAGAACACCCATGCCGCCGATCCAGTGCGTGAAACTGCGCCAGAACAGCATACCGTGCGGCAACGCCTCGACATCCGTCAGAATCGATGCACCCGTAGTCGTAAAGCCCGATACCGTCTCGAACAGCGCATCCGTAAACGACGGGATCGCACCGCTGACCACAAACGGCACCGTACCGACAAGACTGAGTACAATCCAGCTCAGTGCCGTCATCACAAAGCCTTCGCGGGCATAAAACGCATTATTTTTCGGTTTTTTCATCACAAGGAGCGCTCCGATCGCGGCGCACACAAGCGCACACGCCAGAAAGATCACCGCATCCTTGCCTTCCAGATAGATCGCGGCTGTCAGCGACGGGAGCAACATAAACGCGCCCTCGACCACCATCAGCCAGCCGATCACATAGCGGATAATACCGTAATTCATACTTTACTCCTATGCCAGAATATCGGTCAGATCCGACAGACCCTTATGCGTCGTGACGACGATCACCGTATCACCGATCTGCAAGCTGTCACGACCGGTCGGGGTAATAATCTTGCCGTTGCGGTTGATACAGCAGATGAGCAGATTGGATTTGAGATTCAACTCCATAAACGGAATATCCACGATTTCGCGGATGTGAGGGCTATCCTTCACTTTGAATTCCAGCGCTTCTGCACGACCCTTGGCAAGATAATACAGCGTTTCCACATTGCTGCCCGACGCATTTTCCATCGAGCGGACATAACGCAGGATGCGCTCTGTCGTAATCGAGCGCGGACACACCACACTGCCGAGCGGCATTTCCTTGATGACCTCTTCAAAGGTGATGCGGGAAATCTTGGTGACAAGCTTTGCTTTGGACACCTTCTGTGCATACAGCGACAGCAGGATGTTTTCCTCATCGATGCTGGTCAGCGATACGAATGCGTCCATATCCTCAATGCCTTCTTCGTGAAGCAGGAGTTCATCGGTCGCGTCACCGCAGACAATCTCAACCTCCGGCAATGCTTCACTGAGTTTTTCGCATTTTGCCTCGTTGTTTTCAATCATTTTGACGCGGATGTGAGCGCGGGTCAACGCCTGCGCCAGATAATAGGACACTCGGCCACCGCCTGCGATCATCACATTTTTAAGCGCACGCGCCTTGACACCGAAGCCTTTAAAAATCTTGGAAATGGTAGCAAGGTTAGCAACCAGCCACAAAGCGTCGCCGTTTTCGAGCGTCTGGCGACCGTCGGGAATGATAATCTCCTCCCCGCGTTCGATCATCGCTACCAGCAGATTGACACCGAGTTTGTTTGAAATCGTCATCAGCGGCATGCCGACAAACGGCGAATCCTCAGGCAACTGGAAGCGCACCAGATTGACGCGACCTTTTGCAAACGAATCGATCTCCATCGCAGACGGAATCTGGATCAGACGCGCGATCGCCGCAGCGGCCGACTGATCGGGATTGATCGCCATGGAAAGACCGAGTTCTTCTTTAATAAAACGGATCTCTTCAAAATATTCGGGATTGCGCACACGGGCAATCGTCTGACAGTTACCCGCCTTACGCGCAATCAGACAGCTGAGCAGGCTGGTTTCATCGGTATCGGTGACCGCGATCAGCAGATCTGCATCCAGCACGCCCGCTTCCATCTGTGCGCGGTAGCTGGTGCCGTTACCGACAACACCCTGCACATCCAGCGGGCCGAGTGATTTTTGCATCAGGCTTGCATTGGTATCCATCATCGTGACAGCGTGACCTTCCGCGCTGAGTCGTTCTGCCAATTCCAGACCGACCTTGCCGCATCCGACAATGATAATATTCATAGCTCTCGCCTCCGTTACGGCGTGAATAAGATTAATCTTAGTATACCATATATTTCACAATTCGCAATCTTTTTTTCGCAAAAGAAAAACAACCGAAGGAGAAATCTCCTTCGGTTGTTTGAAAAATCTTTACACAGCCGCTGTTTCGAAGCTCTTGGGATCGCACATCTTGATAGCGCGGTCGTTATAGTTCACTTCGAAAGTATCGACAAGTGCCTGCACCTCGGCGTCAAATTCGTCAAACTTGAGGCCGTACACAATGGTGTCGTGCTGATCCTTATAGTAATCCTTGCCACCTGCTTCTTCGGTGTTCAGGCGGTACACGAGAGCAATCGAGGTCTGATCGTTGCTGTCGGTATACTCAATGATCTGCGCGGTGTTTTCGGGGATAGCGTGGATCGCCGCAACAACCTTCTCATCGCCCGTAGCGGAGTTGAGCATCTGGAGGTTGGGGTCCTCTTCTTCCTCCGTCGTCTCTTCCTCAACAGCTGCCGCAGTCGTAGTGGTCGTGCCTTCTGCTGCGGTGGTGGTCGTCGTAGTGGTCGTGGTAGTCGTCACGGTGGTGGTCGTAGTAGCCGCCGTGGTGGTGGTCGTCTGACCTGCCGCCGTAGTGGTCGTAGGAGCGGTATCCTTCTCATACTGCGCGATCACCGCGTCCATATCCTTGCTCTTGTTGAACTGATCAAGGTAGCCCTGCAGGGTCACACGGTTGGCTTCCTTATCCGTGTCGGAAAGAGCCTTGCCGTCCTCGCCCATCTGCGAGATGGTGATGGCTTTGTACGCAACATACTGATTGTCAAAGTAGTCACGGATCTCTGCCTCGGAGACTGCCTTCTGACCGTCCACATCGTACAGCTGATAGAACAGCTCCTGCTCATTCATGTTGAGCGCGATGTACATATTCATATAGTGCTCTTTGTTGAAGCCGTAGGCGAGCATTTCACTCTCTTTGTAGGTCGCCATCTCCTCGGTAAATTGCTTCATTTCTTCCTCGGGAACGGAGATGCCGTACTTCGCCATCAGATTCTCAACAGCCTTCTGGCGCACAATGCTGTCCTTCGTCATTGCGACAAGGTAGTCGGCAAGTGCGAGATCCTGCGCGTCGTCACCCTCACCGTAGGGGAAGGACTGCGTCCAGGGATCCATGCCGTAGCTGGCGTACTGATACAGGCCGCCCTGATAGTACACATTGTAGAAGTTCATGTACAGGTTGGCGAGGTATTCGCCGGTGGTGTAATCCTTGCCGTCAACAGTCATGGCAACAGCAGGGGTGGAGCAAGCGGTCATAAACAGAAGCGACACCGTCATCACGGTGGCGAGCACGACCGCAGTCAGTTTGCGAAACGATTTCATATTATGTTCCTCCTTCAAGCGGCTATGCCGCATGACTATACCAATACATTATACATAAAAGGTTGGGATTTGTAAAGTAAAAAATTCTTAGGTTGCGAAATGTTTACAATTACAGTATAATATCTCCAGAGAAGAGGTGATGTTGTGCTGGGATTGTATATTCATGTGCCGTTTTGCATATCCAAATGCCCGTATTGCGACTTTTATTCTCTCCCGCTCCCCGATGAGTCGGTGCTGGACGCCTACACCGATGAAGTCTGCCGTCGGCTGGAAGGACTCCCGTCGTATCAGGCGGACACACTGTATTTCGGCGGCGGCACACCATCGCTTCTGGGCGGCAAGCGGCTCGCGCGCATCATCGATGCCGCAAGCGGACTGACAAAAGACGCAGAAATCACGCTGGAAGCCAATCCTGCCGATAAACTGTACGACACTTTTGCCGCCTTTGCCCAAGCGGGCGGCAACCGCATTTCCCTTGGGATGCAGGCGGCAAACGACCGCACTCTGCAAGCGCTCGGCAGGCGGCACACCGCCTCCCAGCTTCACGCCGCCGTAGCAGATGCACGGCGTGCGGGTATTGACAATCTGTCGCTGGATATGATGCTTGCCACCCCGTCGCAGACCGATGCCGATATGCTGGAAACGGTACAGGAGGCCGCATCTCTCGGTGCCTCACATATCTCGGCATATCTGCTGAAAATTGAGCCTGATACCCCGTTTTATGCGCAACAGAGCACGCTCAATCTACCCGATGAGGATGCCGTAGCCGAGCGATATCTGCGATGCTGTGAAGCGTTGGAGGATGCAGGTTACACGCAGTATGAGATCTCCAATTTTGCCAGAGACGGCAAATACAGCCGCCATAATCTGAAATACTGGAACGGCGACGAATACATCGGCATCGGCCCCGCCGCACACAGCTTTTACAAGGATAAGCGGTGGTATTACGAACGATCGTTTGAGGCATTTATGAACGGCGCCGATCCGATCCCCGAAGACCCCGATGCCGCTGTTGCAGACGGATCGGAGGAAGAATACGCGATGCTTCGCCTGCGACTCACGGAAGGATTGCGCTTTGATTTGTTTGAGGAGCGGTTCGGACACCCCGTTCCGATCGCGTGGCAACAACGCGCCGCCGCACTCCCCTGTTCTCTTGTCACAACCGATTCCGACCGCATCGCGCTGACGCGAGAGGGCTTTTTGTTATCCAATGCCGTGACCGCGCGGATTATTTGAAATTTTTGAAATTACCTCTTGACGAATCGACTCTTGTTTGCTATAATATGCAGGCAATGTGCTACTGTGGCTCAGCAGGTAGAGCAGCTCACTCGTAATGAGCAGGTCGTCCGTTCGAATCGGATCAGTAGCTCCAGCATAAAAACCGCGTAACCGCAAGGTTTCGCGGTTTTTTGTTTTTCCGCGTTTGCCCTCAAAATGCAATCTTTCTAGCACTTTTTCTAACACCCCAAAAAATTCAACTTGCACTTGGCAAAAGTCCGGTCATCGATTGTGCCAATGCATGCTTTCGTGACATATCCAAATGCCCATATACATTTGCTGTCATTTGAATATCAGCATGTCCCAACCACTCTTGTACATCTTTCAAAGTGGCTCCATCCGATAATAAGATACTGGCACAACTGTGTCTCAAATCGTGAAAACGTATCAACGGTAAACGGTGTTTCTTCAAAAGTTTGCGAAACGCATGGCTGATATAGTCGGGGGAAATCGTTCTCCCATCCTCCCAGGTCAGCACATAATCACTGCCATGATATCCGTCCCCAAGTAATTTCCTGTTGCGTTCTTGACTTGTTTTAATCCCCAACAGTAATTCTTTGACTTTTTCATTCAACGGATATGTGCGATAACTGCTTTCGGTTTTTGTTCTGTCCTTTTCCACAAGCGTTTGGGCTTTCACAACCGTATGCCGAATTGTCATCATTTCCGTTTCAAAGTTGATGCTATCCCATTTCAAGCCACACAGTTCGCTTCTACGCAACCCGTAAAATATGGCAATCAACAACGCTGTGTACAATACGGTACCTTTTGCAGCAACCAGCAACGCTTCCGCTTGCTCTTTCGTATAAAAGTTCGGTTCATGCCGTTTTGCGGGCGGTAACTCTACGATATCACAAGGATTATTGATAAGATGACATTCTTTTACTGCCAATTTACATATCTGATGAAGGATGGCTCGGTGTTTGCGGACAGATGTCACGGCTAAACCACCCGAGCCATCTTTGCGTCCTTTCGTGACCTTTTCATCACAATACTCTTGAAAAACACGCCCTGTAACGTCGCTCAACGCAATCTTTCTTGCTTCAAAATACGGAACAATATGAATTTGCAACAATTTCTCATACCCTTGATACGTGATAATATCAATTTTTCGCTGTTGTACCGACAACCAATGGCGTGCATACTCCGAAAACAACATATCCGCCTGCATAAGACCCTCTTTTTGTTCGTATAAGCGAAGTTGTTCTCTTAAAAACTTTTCCGCACGCGTTTTATTGCCTTTTACAGTCAATTGACTATCAATCCACTTCTGCTTTCGTTTTCCGTTTTCCTTAATATTCAAAACAGCATAATATTTGCCGCCTTTAATCTGTAAGCTTCCTGTCATGATCTGCGCTCCTTTCCGACATTGAAGCTTCTCGTTGACAATCCTGAGTATACTTCTCACTCTTCAAATAATCAATTATGCAAATCTTAGGTATAAGATATTTTTTACCTATACGTATCGAATCGATTTCTTTCGAAGCCAACAAACGATACACCGTATTTTTACCAACTCGCAAAATGTTCATCACATCCCTCACTTGAAGTACATCGGGGTAATCCTTGAGCAAAATCTTCATCCTCCTCTTTGTGATCACGATTGATTTGAAACAGACACATCCAAAATACACCAAATGTGCCGCCGACAAAACAACCAATCAAAAATATCCAAAACATACGGTTTTCACTCCTGTATTTTCAATAAATGTTTATAAGCAACATAGTACAACCGATTTCTCTTGCAACATCGCTTCACGAAAACACCTCGTTGTTAACTACCAAAATTATATACTCACGCAAGCAAGGCAAGCGCCTTGCTTGCGTTAGGTTCGAATATCTATTTGTCCTCGACACCCCGAAATTCATAAAGGGAAGTTATCAAGTGGCTGACGGTGTATCAGCTCCACGGGAATCTCACCCCTGTGTGGTTCTCACACAGCCGCCCCCATTGCGTGCGACGGCTTCGCGCCGGAACGCTATCACGCTCAACTGTGGCTGGACGGGAGTATCATTGTCCCCATTGCCTGTCATCGCCGCATCGGGAACCACCCGATGGTTATAGCCTACCGTTTCTCGCTCCCTTATACAGATCTTCGCGCGGTAGCTAATGTGGCTTATGCTTCTCACATCAGCAATAGGAATGTACTTGATAAATGAGCATGCAGTTGTCAAGGTTCTACCTATCAACAAGGAATAGGCGAAAAGGTTTTCCGGTGTCCTTCATATAATACCTAAGTAAAAGCCGCAAAATTGTACCCTCTATCATAAAAAATTTTTCAACAGACGTTCTGACGATTTAATTGACTTCGCAACCGCCCGTATCGTGCATCGCTCCATCTCGGCTATTTGTTCGTAAGTTAAACCGTGATAATAGTATAAAACCAATCGTCTGCGCTGTTTGGAACTCAACTTATTCAATGCGCCGTTGAGCCATAATGTTCTGCCAATGCTCTCTTCGATGGGCTCGGTATGTTGTGATGCGTGTTTTTGAGCAAAAGTATGTGATACCTCACAAAATGCATAATGATTATCCACTTCATTCATATAGGACAAATCATCGCGCTCAAATTGATCGAACGCTTCAAACAGTTGCTTGCTGATTTCCATACAAATACTCACACCACGGTTATCGACGAAAGACAGATAGTAATGCAAATCGTTTGCAGGGCCGATCGTAAAAATCGTATACGGATTATCCTTAAATTTACGGCGTTTCGGCATTGGATTACAATCAAAAACAGGGTTGCTCATTTCTATAATCTCCTTTTTGTTTTGATTTGAAACAAAAAAGAGATCAAGGGTATTTTGCGATGTAACAAAGCCAACTCTTGTTCATACTGCAACCTTTCCGCTTTCAAGCCGAAAGTTGCAAATAAAAAAGGACATGACAACGCAGCTTAAAAGCTGTTTGTCATGTCCTAACTCGATAGTCCTTGTTCTCACCGCTTGGGTGGATATAGGCTCTTTTCCGCATTAGCAATACTCGCGTATACCCGCGGCGGTTGAACTATGTACGAAACATTTTCTTAGTTTTTATGTAAATGATAAATTTAGAGGAACACCTCGGGCACTTTATAACAACGCCCGCTTCAGAGTCGTGTATATGTTGATCACTCATCACTTGATTGATCACCGTTTCCCCGTGTGGTTTGTCACACAATCGCCCTCGTTTACACACGGGGCACTTCAAATAATCATAATCTCTTGTGTTGCGCTCTTGTACCTGTGTGATGTAAAGCAATTACGTCGCTTCCTTTTTTACACCCCTTTACGATACGAATGTATATTTTGCCACAAATGTCAGCAATTTTCGTATCCCCTCCGACAAAAGTATACAAGATCGGGCACGCAAAAATTGTAGAATTTTGGGGTATCAAAAAATTTTTACTAACAAAATAAGGACTGCCAATCTATTGCGCAGTCCTTATTTCTACAAAATCTATTTATGGAATCTTATAACGCATACACGGTCTTCCGCCGGTTTCGTAATTCATTTCACCAATCACTCTGCCCGATTCCGCGAGATAATTCATGTACCGTCTTACCGTAACACCCGTCAGACCAACCTTTTCAGCGATCTCATCCCCGGCAAACCACATGCCACGATGTGCTTCCAAATAATCCACAATTCGTTGCAATGTCTTTTCTTGAATGCCTTTTGGGAAAAACTCATTATTTTTCTTTCGGGAATTATCAATGATATGGTCAATACTGGTTTGACTCAAGGTGTCGATATCTTGTAACGCGTGATTTTGCGCGATGTATTTTTCCAGTGCCATTTGAAAACGGTCAAATGTAAATGGCTTTACCAAATAATCCACAACCCCAAGGTGTAATGCTTCTTCCAAGGATTCGCGATCGTTTGCCGCCGTCACCATAATGGCATCCACCATGATCTGTCTGTTGCGAATGTTTCTGAGAGTTTCAAAGCCGTTCATTTTAGGCATATACACATCCAATATCAGCAAATCCACAGATGTTTTTTCAAGAAAGGTAAGAGCGCTTGCCCCATCACTACATTTACCGACAATTTCAAAGTGTGGATTTCGTTTTATGTATTGCTCATTGATCATAGCCACCATCGGATCATCTTCCACAATCAATACTTTATACACGGTTACCCTCCTTTGTGAAACTCACCGAGAACGATGTTCCCACGCCTTCTTGTGACTCTACGGTAATCTTGCCTCCGAAATTTTCCACCATTGATTTCACTTGATATAACCCCGTCCCCCGTCCTTCACCTTTGGTGGAATACCCATTATCAAAAAGGGAGCCTATATTTTCCGATGCGATACCACAACCCGTATCATCCACCGTGATCAATACAGCACCGGGTTTGGAGTAAATGCCGAACACCAATTCCTTTGGCAATTTATTATTGTCATTTGAGTTCATGGCATCAAACGCATTATCCAGCAAATTACCGATAACGGTTATCAGCATTTCAGATGGCAAATTCATATCCGCCGATGAATAACAACAACCTTCGTGTAGTACAAAATTCACATTCAACTCGGATGCCCTGGCGATCTTACCAATTAACAATGCTGCTACGGCAGGCTCACTGACAGCATGCATAACCTTGCTGATATTTTCCCTTTGTACCATCGTAATATTCTGAATGTAGGAGCTGGCTTCCTCATACATTTCCATCTGGATCAGTCCGAGGATCACGTGCAATTTATTGGTAAAGTCGTGATTATTCGCCCGCATAGAGTCCACAAGATAACGAGTGCCGGATAACTCCTCCATTAATTTCGTATATTCTGCTCGATTATGAAGAATGGCAATAGCACCGACAATGCGGTTATCTTCCATAATGGGGACACGGTCAAGAATAATATTCGCTTTAGCAAGATTGATACTGCGTTCTTTATGACCGTTTTTCACAACACGGGAAAGGATCTCATCACCCAAAGCATCCACATGTTGTCCAACAAGAGACTCGTTCAAATCGTCACAAAGCATCCGAACCGCAGACTCGTTAGCGAATTGTATCACGCCGTTGGAATCAAACGCAAGGATCCCTTCCGCCAATGTCTCCAAAATATTATCACGCATTTTATACATCGCCGTAAACACATCCGGTTCATATCCAAGTAAGCTTTTTTTAACTTTTTTGGATAGTTCCGCCGCAATAATCAACTCCACCAAAACAGCAACAATGGTGATAAGCAAGAAAATAAACAACATCTGCGCTGTTTCGGCCTTGATATTCTTCATCAACATAATCGCCATAACCACGCCGATGTATTCGCCTTCTTCATTATAAACAGCCGCATACGCACGACGTTGGCTACCTGAAGGTCCGTTTTCATCTACGGTATAATATCCATTCAGGTTGTTTGTGAAATCCGGCCAGTTACCGTCATACATAGTTCCGATCAACGCATGGTTGGAATGATACATACGAAGTCCATCCTTATCTACCACGGAGATAACGTCAATATCCTCCAGCGTTTCTTTCAACGTATCCAGATATTCCGAAAAACTCTTAGCAATTCCCGTTCCTCCAAAATCATCTTCCGTCAAGATCGGTGAACTTGCAATCGCTTCAGCAACATTCTGAAGGTTTCGATCCCGTTTCTCGGTTTTAAAATGGATATTGATAAGCGTTCCTGTAATCCCCAAAATAAGAGCCAATGAGACAATGAGTATTAGTTGTGTACGAAAAAACACTTTCTGAATACTTTTCAATGAAACACGCTTTTCACTTGCAGAAGGCTTCTTTTCTTTCATATGCCACCAGTCCCAAATTGTTTATTTTTTAATATTTTACCATATATAAGCACTTTTTTCAATTTAAGAGGCTTTTGAACGAACTTTTGAAAGTAAAATAAATGAATAAAAATATCATTTTGTGTTTGTATGTTTCAAAAAATTGCCTTTTTCAATCGTCGGTGATATGCTGTCAGCGAACTCAAATCCACCGTAAAGGAGATTATCTTATGGGATCTATCTTGGAAACAATTATGCTTGTGTGCTTTGGTTTTTCGTGGCCGCTAAATGTCATGAAAGCATACAAAGCCAAAACCGCCAAGGGGACAAGCTTGCCGTTTGTTCTGCTCATCATTACCGGATACATTGCGGGAATTACGGCAAAAATCATTTCAGGACAAATCAATTATGTGCTGATTGCCTATATCTTGAACTTGGCAATCGTATCCTTGAATGTGGTCATTTATTTCCGCAATGTGTCGTTGGACAAAAAACGTTTACAGAAAGTGGTGGCATAATCTATGAACAAGACAGAATGTGAACAATATGCAAAACTGAATGATTTATCCGAAAAAGGCGGTATTGTTATTTTCGGGTGCGGAGAAGACAAAGCGATTCCTGCATGTGAACTCTGTCAAGCATTTGCGGTGAATGATAAAGTACACAATCGCAGTTTTGGAGAACTGTCCATTCAAAACGCTGTAAACACCTATAAAGAAAGCGTAGCTCCGCTCGACCCCGAAACGTTGTTTCTTCATATTGGTGAAGCCGACATCGACTTCTTTGAAGAAAACCCTGCCGAATTTGATAATCTGTACCGTAAGCTCATCCTCCAAGTCAAAAAGGACAATCGCAAGTGCCGCATTGTTGTCGTATCGTTGAAAAACGATGGAAACGATTCCGTTATTGATGGTATGAATAAGCACTTGAAATTCATCGCAGAATCCGAGCAATGCGAATACGGCGATATTGCCAATAAACGCGTTTGGAACCCAAAAGCCATGCGGGAATCCGTTTCGTTTGTGTATACGATTGGTTTTGACCATCCGCTTCACATCAAACGTCCGTTATGTGATCTTGTAAAAATACTGTTTTGCTACGATGCTTAAAAGCGACGGCAGAGAGTTCCCCTCTCTCTGCCGTTTCTGATTCACTTTCACAACTCCATGTTTATAAAAAAGAGTGGTGCCGCCGTAAACACACAGAGAAACGATATGTATTCACGGCAGACACCATCTCGATGGAGGGGGGCAATAGGATAAATTATACAGTTTGCAAAGCTATCTCGTCAATTGCACGTAATTCTTCCTCGGTGAAATACAACTGATTTGTCATAGCGAGGTTTTCGATAATCTGCTCCGGTTTGGAAGCACCGATCAGTACGCCGGTAACGCCTTCGTGAGCATATACCCAAGAGAGCGCCATTTGCGACAAGCTTTGTCCCCTGTTTTGAGCAATCGTATTCAACCGACGAATCTTTTCAAGCATTTCTGCCGACAGCACCCGCTCGTTCAAAAAGCGACCGTCTGTTTTTATACGGCTATCATCGGGGATACCATGTAAATAGCGATTGGTGAGAAGTCCTTGAGCCAGCGGACTGAAGACGATCATTCCTTTTTTCAAAGCGATGGTGCTATTCAGAATACCGTTTTTCTCAACGGTTCTGTCAAATATGGAATACCGATTTTGGTTGATGATAAACGGACAATGCAACTCATTTAGTATGGCTGCTGCTTTTTCCATAGTTTCACCATCATAGTTAGATAAGCCAATATAAAGCGCTTTGCCGCTTTTCACCAAGCTATCCAATGCCCACATCGTTTCATACAGCGGTGTTTCGGGATCCATACGATGGTGATAAAAAATATCCACATAGTCCAGATCCATTCGCTTCAAGCTTTGATCCAAACTCGCCGTCAAATGTTTTCGGCTACCCTTGTCGCCGTAAGGTCCTGACCACATGGTATAACCTGCTTTTGTGCTGATAATCATTTCATCGCGATAGGATTGAAGATGATCGCGAAGTATTTTTCCGAAATTCGTTTCAGCACTTCCGGCGGCGGGACCGTAATTGTTCGCCAAATCAAAATGTGTAATGCCGTTGTCAAATGCGGTAAAGCACAATTGACACATCGTATCATAATCGGCGTAGTCGCCGAAATTATGCCATAGTCCCAGAGATACGGCAGGCAATTTCAATCCGCTTTCACCGCATGATTTATAAGGAATGGCATCGTATCGTGTTTCATTCGCTCTATATTCCATCTAAAACACTCCTTTCCGTTTATGTGAGGAAAGCATACTATAAAAACAGCCGCAGGATGATCTCCTGCGGCTTGTTTTATCCATTAGCGCGCTCGATCGTCCAAACCTCCGTCAATACTGCCGATTCACCCGGCTTGACAGTTTTCAGTTCTCCGAGACTTTCCAGTTCGATAAACTGATCGTTTGCATAGGTTTCAAAGGAACAACCGTTATCGGGATAATAAAGTGTATCATGGTTGGTACGATATTGTTTTTTGAACACATCATCTCCGAGATGATACTCTACATACCCTTCACCGAGATCCACACCGAGTTTCAACGGTGCTTCCACGGCAGGATCTTGCTTCACGGTGATATACTCTTTCCCGAAGCGAATGCGAGGGTCGCTCAGGTCGGTATAAGGCCAAACAGAGATCAGGCGATTCGGAAGCAATTCGGTATCTTTGGTGTTCATTGGAATGACCGCTGTACCACCTTGCGCACAAACCGTCAATCCCCATATCGCAAACTCTTGATTGTAGTGTTTGATGTTTTTGATGCGCATAGTCACTTCCATAGAAGTTTCTGCAGGATCCATAGCAATCGCGAGTTCTTTGGCAAAACCGGTTTCATTTTCGGGTTTCGGGGTAAACACAGCACCCGTTTTAGTTAAAGAGTATTCCACAGGTCGTGTTTCGGGATAATAGGTTTGCGGGTATGCCTCGGGCGCCACCCAAATACGGTGGCCGCCGAGGTTTTCCCATTTTGTTCCTTCTCCGAACAACGCCGTATAGCGTTCATCGGTGCGCGGCTCAAACGCCGCCCGATCATCACGCAGAATATTTTGTCCGTCTACAAACCCGAAGCGAATAATACGCGGACCAACATCCAAGGTGACATACGCTTCAATAGTGCCGTTGGTGATGCATAACACACGACCGTACTCTTTATAAGACGCAAGTTCTTTTGTACGGATCATCGTTATCCCTCCGCTCCCTTTTTAGCACGGAGTTCGTCATTCGCTTTTTCGACCTTCAGGAGGGACAACAGAAGCAACACACAGCCGCACAGAATGATCGGTGCCCACAGATAGAGGAAATTCAGCATACCGATTGTTCCCGCATTCTGAACCGCCAGATTTTCAACATAACCGGTAGCATCAAGGAGCCAGCCGCAAATCGCGGTACCGAATGCGCCGCCAATCTTGATACCGAGCGACGAGCAGGAGAACATCATACCGTCAAGACGGTGACCGGTAGTAAGCGTAGTGTATTCCGAGCAGGATGCAATCAACGCATTGAGGTCACCCTGCAAGGGAGCAATACCCAAAGTAGCAACAGCCGTAAACACAAGCATCAGCGGGAAACTTCCCATGTAGCCGGCAACCATCACACCAACGCGCCCAAGGATGGCGATACCGTAACCGATCATATTCAGCTTATACATACCACGCATTTTTTGAATGACCACCGGCAAAGCGATCAGCGCCACCACCATGGTGATGTTGATGGCAAGGGAGAGGTCGCTGAAAAGACCTTCGTCGCCGAGAATGTATTTTGCGTAATAGGTACCGATACCGATAACAGAGGCGTAGATCTGTGTGAAAATGTAGGAGATGCAGATCACAACATAATATTTGTTCTTCAGAAGCACCTTAAAGGACTGCAGGAACGAGAGTTGGTTTTCTTCCGGCGTCGCATCGTCATGATCGCCCTCTTCTTCCGGAAGCTCTTTGACCGAGAAAACCGAGATGGTGTTGACAATCAGACCGATAACCGCGTAGATGATCGCGATGGTTCTCCAACCGAAGGCACCACCGCCGAGTGCGGCAACAGCACCGATCGTAACCGCTTCAATGACGATCTTGGTAGCAAAAGCGAAGATGAAACGGAAAGAGCCAATCTGTACACGCTCGCTGGTGTTCTTGGTGATCAGCGCGGTAAGAGAGGCATACGCAATGTTGTTTGCCGTAAAGAAGACCGCATTCAACAGGGTGTACGCGATGAAGAAGAAGATGTACTGAGCCGTCTCGCCCCATTCCATCGGAACAGCGAAGCAAGCAACCAAGCAGACCGAACAGCCGATATACGGCCACAACATCCAAGGACGGGCTTTACCCATCTTCGTGTGAGTCTTATCAATCATTCTTCCGAAAAAGAAGTCGGATACACCATCAAAAATCTTGGAAACCGCAATTAAGGTACTGACAATACCCATGCTGAGTCCGACCGTATCGGTCAGATAGATCATCATAAACGCCGTCAGCAGAGCGTACACGCAGTTACCGGCGATATCGCCGGAGCCGTAACCGACTTTATGATACCATTTCAAATATTTCTTTTCTTCCATAATGAACAACTCCTTTCATTTTGGGGGAAAACTTATTTTAATTCAGGGATCAAACGAACAGACAGATTGATGATTTCATCATCCAATCGATATTTCTTGAGCAGTTCGGGACCGCAGCTTTCCGAGCCAATGCCGTTCTGAGCAAAATCTACGCACAGAATGGTCAAACCGCTTTCTTCCAGTTCATGGCTGTGTGCTTTTTCGGTCAACTCTTCCTGAGAATAGTGCGACACATTGAAGCTGAACGGGATGGGGTTGACCGCTGTGATGCGAAGCGCATCGCTTTCCAGCGTGATAAAATCGCAATCGCCGTGGCTGCCGTTTTCTTGCGGACGGATGTAATCTTCGTGCAAATCGCTGACGGTCGTTTCAAACAAGCCGTGGACAGCGGCGTTGCGCTTGTCAACATAGTTTTCCATCGGGCCGAGGGCGAAATATTGCACCTGCTCGAGTTCCTTCGGGAGGAACAAACGGAAACCAAAACGAGGCATTCTCGGGAACTCCAGATTGCGTTTGGCAATAAGGCTTGCCGTAATCGTGCCATCGATCGACACCGTCCAGTCAATCTCGATATTCAAGAAACGCTGAACAGCCAGTGCCGAAACCGACAGATCGGTATGAATGCGAACCTCGCTGTCCGCTTCCACAAAGTGTGTACGGTAGGCACGCGTCACACTCTTGTCGTAATGCGCCGCCAGCCAACGATACTTGACCTTACGGTCGTTATCGGTCGGAGCACGCCATACATTCAAATCCATCGGACGATCAAGAAGTTCAATACCGTGGAAGGTGAGCTTATCAAACATACCGGTGAATTTATCGTAACGGTAAGTGAAATCCTTAGAGGAAATCGTCAGATAGAGGTGATTTTCCTCAATGGTCAGGCAATCCTCGCTGAGACTTTTCTTCTTCCACAAGCGAAGCGCCACTTGGTTGCGACCGTCTTGATTTTCAAGCAGAAGCTCGTCAAAGCCGCACTCAAAACCCGCAGGAAGCAACGGCGATTCGTTTTTGGTGTAATAGCGCAGGGTCAGGAAACATTTGCCTTTCTCGGGCACATCCACCGTCAACGGAATGATGCCGTCGGCATGCGGAGCAATCGCAGGGATGGTATCAATCGTGCCGCTTGTCACCGTTTCGCCGTCACAGGTCAACGCATAACGAATCACGATGGTGTCTTGTAAAGAGGCAAAATCGAGGTAGTTGTGCAGAGTCAGCAGACCGGTTTGTTGGTCATACGCTTTCACGCGAACAGGACGGTTGACATTCTTATATTCAAGCAAACCCGTATGCGGAGTGCGGTCGGGATACACAAGACCGTCCACACAGAAGTTGCCGTCGTGGGGATATTCGTCATGATCGCCGCCGTAATAATAGATCGGCTTGCCGTTTTCGGCGTCGCCCTTATACACAGCATGGTCACACCATTCCCACACGAAGCCACCGCACATACCGTCGTGTGTTTCGATGTACTGCCAGTAATCTTCCAGATCGCCGGGGCCGTTACCCATCGCATGCGAATATTCGCACATCAGATACGGCTTGTCGGGATTGCTGGCAAAGAACTCGTCCAGACTCTCAAACGACGGGTACATGTTGCTGTACAGATCAATGTTCGAGTAGTCGTATTTGCGTTTCTTACTGCGGTATTGAGCACTTTCATAGTGCGTCAGACGCGTGGGATCAAAATGCTTTGTCCACGCCAGTGCCGCTTCGAAGCAGCAACCGTACGCACTTTCATTGCCCATCGACCAGATCAGCACACAGGGACGGTTTTTATCACGATGCACACAGCGCTGCGTGCGATCCATCGTTGCCTCCAAGAATTCGGGGTTGTCGGCAAACGGCTCGTTCCAACGTTCCACGTGGTCATCCCAACAATCATTGTTGCGGCGATACAATTCAGCCGCGCCGTGGCTTTCGTGGTCGGCTTCGTCGATCACCATAAAGCCGTATTCATCGCAGAACTGATAGAACATCGGCGCATTCGGATAGTGACTGGTACGGATAGCGTTGAAGTTGTGTTCCTTCATCAGTCGCATATCGCGTTTCATATGCTCGATGCTGATCACGGGACCCGTAACAGGATCGGAATCGTGGCGGTTGATGCCGCGGAACTTGATGGGATTGCCGTTCAAGTACACGATGTTGTTCGCAATATGGATCTCACGGAAGCCGAGACGGTCGGTGATGATCTCATCCTCGCAGTTGATGAGCACCGTATACAAATACGGTTGTTCAGGATTCCACAGCGTGGGTTCCGAAACCTCAAAGATCGCTTGATGGGTGTATTGACCGCCGTTCTCAAAGGCTTTCGCTTTCGCTTTGGCAACCACTTTGTTATCGGCGTTCAGCAGGGTGATTGCTGTCGGCACAAACTCACCGGTATAGGCGAATCGGGCACGAACGGTGGCGCTGTTCTCCGAAAGAACGGTGGTGATGAAGTAGTCGCGGATGTGATTTTCGGGACGGGTCAGAATGTACACATCACGGAAGATGCCGGTCGTGCGGAACTTATCTTGATCTTCCAAGTAGCTGCCATCGCACCATTTGAGTACCAACACCGCCAAGGTGTTTTTGCCGTCGATCAGTTTGTCTGTGATATCAAACTCACTGGTCGAGTGAGATACTTGGCTGTAGCCAACATATTGACCGTTGAGCCACACATAGAAGCAGGAGTCTACACCTTCGAAGTTCAAATACGCACGGGGCGCCTCAGCGGTGGGATGATATTCAAAGGTGTGCAGATACGCGCCACAAGGGTTTTCTTTAGGAACATAAGGCGGATCTGCCGGGAACGGGTAATGAATATTGGTGTATTGATGGTTGTCGTACCCGTAGTTTTGCCACACTGCCGGAACGGGAATGGTGTCATATCCACTCGCGTCAAAGCCGACCTCGTAGAAACGGTCACAGAATTCGTACACACACGGGTTGTACTTAAAGGACCAGTCGCCGTTCAACAGTTGAAAGCGATCCGAGGTTTCGCGTTCTTCGGCAGTATTGTCCAATCGGAAAGAGGCGGGGATGAAGTAGGAACGATTGGGCATCGTGTTTTCATGAAGCATTTGCAGGTTGGTAAAATGCGTCGGAATAATCATACCGATCTCTCCTTTGTTTTTGTGATTGACTCACCGCGGCGTGTGTCTTTCTTCGTCTTTATTGTACAGCCTTCGACACGCAAAAAATATAAACACAATTGCACAAAACATACACAATTTGATACAAAAGTGTTGTTTTTTGAGAAAAAATACTGTACAATATGATTATCCGTAATGCAGAAAGGAGCAACCGCGATGTATACAAATGTCGCTTATTGGCATAACTCTCTGTTTGATATGGTCGATCTCAGCCGTTCGCTGATTGTGACCAGTTGCGGGTATTACTATGTCCACAGCAAACCCGTGGTCGAAACCAAACGTCCGAAAGGTCGGCAGGATTATCAGCTTCTTTACATCGCTTCGGGAAAGGGTCATTTTTACTTTGACGGCAAAGAGCATATCATTGAAAAAGGCAATATGATCCTCTATCGCCCCAACGAGAAACAGCTTTATTATTACTACGCCAAAGAAAAAACCGAGGTCTATTGGGTACATTTCACCGGCTGTGACGTCGATACAATTCTCGACTATTATCAGATGCCAAACAGCGAGAATGTGTTTTACACGGGTACCTCCCCCGATTATGAATGGCTGTATCGCCAAATGATTCAAGAATTACAGCTGTGTCGTGCCAACTACGAAGAACTGTTATCGCTGATGCTTCGTCATATATTTATGGTTATCAACCGTTATATTAAAGAAGGACAAACCAGCGGCAGTCATATACAAAACGAAATTGAACGTGCAACACACTATTTCAAAGAGCATTATCACGAACCGATTTCCATTGAAGATTATGCCGCTTCTCGGCACATGAGCACATGTTGGTTTATCCGCAACTTCAAGCAGATCGTGAAAATGACACCGCTGCAGTACATTACAAAGTTGCGTATCACAAACGCAAAAAGTTTATTGGAAACCACCAGCTACAATGTCACCGAAATTGCCCAAACGGTCGGATATGACAATCCGCTCTATTTCAGCAGACAGTTCAAAAAATATACAGGTGTATCTCCAAAAGAATATAAACAAAAGAAGTTCGGGGATGACACCTAAATACATCATTCATCCTAACCACGCCCCAACACATTCACCGTCTTATTTCTCGATAAGACGGTGAAATTTTCTATATGAGCAGGCATATCACCTATAGAGTACAAAAACCTTTGAAGCCCAATGTTATTCTAACGGCAAGCTGTCCACTTTGGTTACGGAATCGGGGAATACCGATGTCTTTAACAAATCCACAGGATCGATTTCCAAAACATCTGCAATGGAAAAGAATACATCCAACGAAAACGTTTTGGCAATGCCCGGTGCTTCAATCGAACTGACAAGCGAGCGACTGATCCCCGCTTTTTCAGCAAGCATTTCCTGAGAAAGACCGCGTAATTTTCTCAAGGCACCGATGGCAATGCCAAGTTGAATTAAACGATCACGGTTGTCGAATGGTGTTTCTTTACTCATAATTAGGTCACTTCCAGTCAAATCTTATACAAATATTATAAATAATTTCTATTTTTCTTTCAGCATTTATGCAAAAGCAATTAACTGAATTAGTGAGCAATGTTATAATTTTCCAAACAAATGCTTACAAAAACGATCAAAAGCAACGGCAGTTCATCCGCCGTTGCTTTTGTCATTTGTGCAGATCAACTATTTATAAATTCGACAAATCGCAAGAACGCCGCTTTACCGTCGTCATTTCGTTTGAACACACCGGCATCATTAAGGACCTCTAAAAACACCTTGCCAATCTCCTGCTCAAGAATTTCTCGGACATTTTCCTCATTCAGCTCGGGATGACGGTGTAAGACACCACTTGCCCACGTAGCGTGTTGTGACAGTTCGGGAATAGCAATCAGACTTTGTCCGTTCAACAATGCTCTCTCAAGCATATCCAACTCCCTTGCCAATCGTGAAGGAAGAACAGCCAGTCCCATAACCTCGATAAGTCCGATGTTTTCTTTTTTGATATGATGCAATGTCGGATTGGGATGAAAAAGACCGAGCGGTCTTTCTTTCGTAGTGAAATTGTTTCTCAACACCAAGTCACAGATGTAAGTGGATCCGTTTTTACGAGCAATCGGTGTAATGGTATTGTGCGGAATACCATCTGTTTCCGCAAAAACCAATACCGATGAATCGCTATACGTTCTCCAGCGTTCCAGCACCAAATCACAACATTTTGCCAACTCATCACGATCTTGTGAGCAGAGTCGAACGACCGACATCGGCCACTTAACAATCCCCGCTCGAACCTTGGGATACTTGGGAATGTCGAAAGCAGTTTCCACCTCTGCCATTTCCATTGCAAAGGTGTAACGACCGCCTTGAAAATGCTCATGAGTCAAAATGGAGCCGCCGACAATCGGCAGATCGGCATTAGAACCGACAAAATAGTGCGGAAGAAAATCCAGAATATCAAACAGTTTTCCGAACACCGCCGCATCGATCTTCATCGGCGTATGTTGCTTGTTAAAAAATATACAATGTTCATTGTAGTAACCGTAAGGTGAATACTGAACTCGCCACTCTTCCCCACCGACGCTCAGCGGAATCGGCCGCAAATTTTGACGGGCGGGATGAGTCGCCGTTCCGGCAAACCCTGCATTTTCGGGACAAATCTGACATTTCGGATAGGTGGCAGATTTATGTTTTTTTGCCGCCGCAATATCACGAGGATCTTTTTCCGGCTTGGAGCAGTTTATGGTGATGTCCAACATACCGTATTCACACGGGAACATCCATTTCAAGTCTTTTGCAATACGATCCGCACGGACATAGTTTGTATCCTTACTGATTTGGTAATACCATTCGGTTGCCGCGTCGGGACTTGCTTGGTAGCGCTTTTCAAACTCAGCAATCATCTCACGCGGCATCGGCGTCAAAATCCCCATCAGCTTGGTATCAAACAGATCGCGGGAATTCACCGTATCCGCAATGATCGCCTGTTTGCACGCATAATCCACCAACGGTTGTAAAATCTCATCAATTGTTTGATACGGATCTTCCGATGTATCGACCTTCCAATCGGAAAGATGAAGTGCATCCATCAGCGCGTTACGAACGACCAACTCATCTGCACGAGCGATCAAACGGCGCTCTATTCCGTAATCAATCAAATTTTGAATAGCTGCACAAATCAACGATCTCACCTCCGTATATTAAAGTATCTCAATGCCGCCGTACGGTCTGATTTTCATTTGATGGCAAGCACCATCGCCGAAAACGCGTTCCATTTCATATTTATACGACTTCACCATATCAGCAGGAACAAAGGCTTGTATCGTTCCCGCAAAACCGCCGCCGTGAACACGAACTGCACCTCTGTTGCCAAGAATGGTTTTACTGATTGCCAAAGCAAGCGGAATGGCTTGTTCCGTCGGAGATTTGGTAGAATACAAGTTCTGCAGGAGATTTGCAGACGAATTACCCGATTCGTTCACCAACAGCAAAAATCGGTCGATATCACCGCTTCTCAACGCATCGGCTTCGTCCTTTGCGCGTTTGGTTTCAGCAAAGAAGTGCATAGCTCTCATAATGGCGCGATCGGAGCAGACCTTTCTGAGTTGCGGAAGTTTATTGTAAAACTCTTGATCGCTTACATCACTGAGCACTTCACATCCAAAGCATTGTGCAACCTGCTTCATTTCTTCGCGAATCGCCACATAGTCGTCTGTCAAATTCTCGTGGCTGCTTTTGGTATCGGTGATGCACAGCGTATAGCCGTATTGTTCAAAATCGAATTCGATTTTCTCAATGATCGGATCGCTGGTATTTTTGAAATCGATCGTTACCAAGCCGCCGAACGACGAAACGGTTTGATCCAACAGACCGCACTTTTTACCAAAAAACACATTTTCAGCAAACCATCCGTATTGCGCAATATCAAAAGCCGTTGCTTTGCCGTTATAATAATGTTGATTGATAACCGTACCGATCAGCGTTTCAAAAGCTGCAGACGAGGAAATACCTCCGCCGCAAATGACATCCGAAGTGGTGTACATATCAAACCCGGATACCACAACGCCTTTTTCTTTGAATTTGGATATAATACCCTTCACAAGAGCAGTTGTACCGTCATCCTCATTGTTAGGTGCTATATCACCGAGTGGAATTTCACAGAGTGCATATCCCTCGGATTTCACGCGCGCCACACCCTCGTTGTGAAAGGCAACGACAGCAAGCGTGTCCAAGTTCACGGCACCCGCCAATACGACACCGCGCTGATGATCGGTGTGATTACCGCCGATCTCTGTTCTGCCGGGTGCCGAATAGATTTTGATTTCTTCTCGCAAAGGGAAGAAATCAAAAAAAGAACGCACCGCTTTTTCGTAACGTTTCTGCTGTCTTTCGATCACAGCGGCATCGTTCCCGTAGAGCTCAGAGAAGAGCTGAACAATGTTTTCGCTGTAAATCTCTTTTTGGCAATTAACAAGGTTCATCCAATCATCTCCCATTTTTCGGCGGTGTTTTCCACCTGATTTCGACTATATTCTACCGCACCGATATAGCGTTATCAATAAACATTCTCACCAACATTATGCACAAAATGTGATTATATCCTTGAAAATCGCGTTATTTTGTGTACAATATACTTGTAATCACCATTCACCCCCGAAAGGAGATGCTCTTGTGTATACCAATTTGGCATATCTCGGCAAGAAACATGAGGATATCGTTGATAAAAGCAAGCCTATTATCATTACGGCTGCAGGCTATTATCGAGTACAGACGAATCGCGTAGTTGAGACGAGACGACCGAACGGGCGTGGCGATTATCAGCTCTTGTACATCGCCTCCGGTTGCGCTCATTTTTATTTTGACGAAACGGAACGCATCATCCCAAAAGGCAACATGGTATTATTTCGACCGGGGGAAACACAAATATATGATCTGTATGCCGCTGACAAACCCGAAACCTATTGGGTACACTTTACCGGATCAGATGTCGGTCTTTTGTTAAATTATTATCAAATGCCGCGAGATGAAAACGTCTTTTTCACAGGTTCATCCCCTGACTATCAGTGGCTGTTTCGCCAAATGATTCTTGAGCTTCAACTACAACGCACCAATTACGAAGATCTTCTCAATATGAATTTGCGACATATCTTTTTGATGATCAACCGATACCTGCACGAAGGCACCGATATCGGTACACAAATGCTGGATGAGATTGAACGCGCCACACACTATTTTAATGAGCACTATAATGAACCGATTGTCATCGAGGAATACGCCAAAGAGCGATCCATGACAGCCAACTGGTTTATACAGAATTTTCGTCGAATCACCAAATACACGCCGATGCAATATATCTTAAATCTCCGTATGACCAATGCGATGAACCTCATCGATAACACCAACTACAACATGACACAGATTGCTTCTGCTATCGGCTACGATAATTCCATGTACTTCAGTCGTATTTTCAAAAAGCACACCGGTATGACACCTACGGAATATAAGCGAAGAAATCAACCATCCCCGAAGTAAAATGGGTATATGCAAAAAATGAAAGGCGCCGCATTTCTGCGACGCCTTTCCCTCAATTTTATCTATTTTCTTTGATAAATCCGCATAGAAAAGTTCCTGCTAGAAGTACGGCGATGACACATCCAATCATCGTCATGTAATCAAATCCGAACATCAGCGGCATCAGTGATGCGGCGGTTGCAAAGCCGGACACACTCAAGATAGCCGTGTTCAATCCCTTGCGCGGTTTGAAGAGGTATATAGCCACCAGTACAAGCAAATCACAAGTCAGTATGGCAGTGATGAATGGACCGAAGTTTGCATACCCGTATGGTGTCAGACTGAAATAGGAATATGTCCTGCGCCATGGTTCGCCATCGGAATTAGCAAAGTTCAGTACGGCTCCGTTAGGTAGAAGTTCAAGAACCAGTGCAACGAGAGGTAATACAACAAAGAGACACCTTTTTATCTTCATATTGCCGCCTCCTTATTTCAGTTCGGTACCACCCCATTCAACAACGGTAAATCCGGTGCGTTCGGGTGCGGTTAACTCCTGCTCAGGCAGAGTTACGGAGGTGTCAGATGCCCGCCAAGCCATAAAGACACGAATCAGCGTATCGGGAGCAGGATTTACTTCGAGCTGTGCTGCTTCGGTGTAAATATCACTTTGGAAGGAAATGATGTTGTAAGAGTTCTGTTCCATCAGAGGCAGCCAGTACACGATGAACTCATTTGCTTCACGACGAGTAAGACCGAGTTTATCCAGAGTCTCTTCCAAGAAAACGGCGGTATCTTCACCCCTTACGCAGAATCCTTTTGAAAGGTCATACTGCGCGTAGGTTTCGCCTTCCCAGTACAGATAGTTATAAGTCTGTCCGTTCGCATCAATCAGTGTACCATCGGGCATAGCCGTTATTTTCCATCCATCACCGTAAGACGGATAGGTGCAAGTTAATCTACCGTCAAGAATGAGATCCACCGAAATATTCATTTCTTCTTCGGGATAGAGGTAGATAACCGGTTTATATGCCGCATTCGGATCCGGCTTCCAGTCGCTTGCTTCCACTGCTGAGGAATCACATTCCACGCGCTGATTTTCCTGGTCATAATAGATGTTGGAATAGGTTGCAGTTACTTGGTCGCCTACGCACCATTCATCAGATAATGTTCCGTTGAGCTTGATTTCATAGGGCATTGGAATAACAGTTCTTGCAAAGAAACAGTTGGAATATATCTTTGTAATCTTAATATGGTCAAAGATGTTATGGTCATACTTTTCTGCAGTCGATTTATCGAGCCATTGTTCTGTATATTCCAGATGGCGAAGGTCATCGGATAATTTCCAGCTTGTCGCATGAACTTGAGCCGGATAAGATTCCATAACATCGCCTTTGTAGGTTACTTTAACAACGCTACCTACTTCAACCTCAATCTTCTCCAGTTCAGATACTCCAAAGGAAACCTTATCGGTGCTCATAAACACTGTACTATCAGCAACAGGTTGTACGGTAACAGATGTACCGTTAATTTCAAGAACAGTAGCTATGAAACTGTGTTCAACCTTGTCTTCTTCGTAGTACCATAATCCGTCAATAGACTTGAAGTTTTGCGGGAAGAAATAAACCCTCGTTTTGTCATAAACGGTATCTCCGGTATCACGGTGCCAATCCACGATCTTATAGGTCAATGCGGTATATTCCCGTGTTCCGCCATCTTTATACACACCGGATGGAATCGGGATTACAAGAACGGCAAGGATGATTGCGATCACGATCGGTATCCATATTTTCTTTTTCATAGCCATTCCTCCTTTTAGAAAGCAAAACACGCCCATAACTTTTCAAAGCTATGGGCGCGTGTCAATATGATCCTTATACATTCTCGGACGGATTGATGTCCCATAACCGCACCGTGAAATAAATTTACAAGAACAGTATAACATAAAACTCACAAAAAATCAATCTGTAAATAGCGGTGGCTTTGAGCGTCATATCAATTGCGTGAGAATTAGCAAATAGAACAAAAAAAACGACAAGGATTCCTCCTTGTCGTTTTTGATTCTAAAATTCAACTGTAACGGTTGTCCCTTTTCCGACTTCACTATCAAGCGTCACCTTACCGCCGTGATATTGTACGGCGTGTTTCACGATAGAAAGTCCCAGTCCCGTACCGCCGGTTTCCTTGGAATGACTCTTATCGACTCGATAGAATCTCTCAAAGATACGACTTTGATGTTCGGGAGCAATGCCAATACCGGTATCTTTTACCGATACTACGGCACGTCCGTTATCCTTGCCGATTATCATCTCCACTTTACCTCCATCCTCGTTGTAGCGGATAGCGTTATCGCAGAGATTATACATGATCTCGTAAATATAACGGCGCACACCGTAAATGGTTTGCGGTTCACCCTCGATGCTAAGCGTGACATTTCTCTTTGCCGCCGATGCAGTAAGCACTTCAACGACCTCTTTTGCAACCTCTGTCAGTTCTACCGTTTCGGTTGCAGGTTCGTGATTCTCGTCGAGTTGAGAAAGACGAATGATATCGTTGATAAGAGAAACAAGCCTTGTTGCTTCTTTGCGGATATTGCCGATGAATCTTGCGGTATCTTCGGGTTTTACAAGACCGCTTTCAAGAAGTTCGGCGCTTCCGATGATGGATTGAAGCGGTGTTTTCAGTTCGTGGGTAACATTGGCGGTGAACTGCTGTCGGTTGCGCTGAGGAAACGCACGCTCGCTGATGTCGAACACAAGAATCACAACGCCAAGAACATGGTTCTCTGATACGATGGAGTTGACGGTAAACTGATATTCATTACCATGTCTTTCTTCGGTATATTCGCTGTGTTTTCCGTCCAAAGCATTTTGAATGGCTTTACTCATTTTGCTTGTGCGATCAACAAGCAGAAAATCGCTTCCGTGAACATCCCATTTCACACCGAAAATTGTTTTAGCCGCTGTATTCATCACGAGCACCTTGCCGCTTTCATCCAACAATACAAGACCTTCATTCATAGAAGAAACAATCTGCTCAAATTCATTAGACTTACGACGCAGGGTTTCCACCTGTGATTGGATCTGTTTGTGTTGGTTATGGATTTTGGTGAGAATCGGGGTTAATTCCTCATAAGTGTTGTTCTCAGCAGGATGCTCCAAATCCAGTTGCATCAAAGGTTCGGTGACCTTCTTCGCCATTGCATGGGAGAGTACACCGGCAACGATTGCCGCAATCAATACGATCGCCAAGATAGGGGGTAACATAGCAATAATCAAAGCCCCTACAGTCAGTTGGCTGACAGAGATACGAAGGACTTCGCCGTTATCAAGAAGTACCGCCTCATAGAATGTCTTTTCGGTTAATGTGGCAGAATGTCTTGCACTACTGCCCGATCCATCCTTAAATGCTTCTGCAATTTCTTCACGATCGGCGTGATTTTCCATCTCACTCGGTTTTGCCTGCGTATCGTAAAGCACGGTTCCATCAGCATCAACTACCGTAAAACGGAATACGGAGGAGTTGAAATTCTCAAAGTATTCGACACCAACCTCGTTTACGGTGTCCGCAACAAGAGAAAGTTCTGCTTTTAACTGACTTACTTGTGTTTTGTTGAAGTAATCATACAAAAAACTGGAGGCGATGCCGATGCTTGCGAGGAGCACGACGAGAGCAACGGTAAAGATGGACTGAAAGATTTTTTTGGTCATATGTCACCCTCCAAACGGTATCCGACACCGATAACGGTTTTGATTTGCCCACCGGCGGCGCCGAGCTTTTTGCGAAGAGTTTTAATATGCATATCCACGGTGCGAGTTTCGGCGATATAATCGATACCCCAAATCTCACTCATCAGCTTATCTCTGGAAAAAGCAATACCCACATTTTGCATAAAGAGCTTGAGCATTTCAAATTCTTTGTGAGTTAGTTCCACTTTCTCGCCGCCTGCAATCACTTTATGCTCTTTTTCTTTCAAAACGATACCACCGACAGTAAGATCGTTCGAGGGAGTATCTTTCACTGTGCGACGAAGCACGGCGTTAACACGAGCAACCATCTCCATTACGCCGAAAGGTTTTACAAGATAATCGTCTGCACCCGAATTCAGACCGCCGATCTTATCCATCTCCGTACCTTTGGCGGTAGCCATAATAACGGGGATATGCTGATATGTTGCTTCTGAACGAAGTTTTTTCAGCACTTCAAGGCCATCCATTCCCGGCATCATAATATCGAGAATGATCAAGTCGGGGATTTCCGTTTTCAGTGCTTCCAACATCGAAACGCCGTCGGCAAACCCACGTGCTTCAAAGCCTGTTTGTTCCAATGTATACACTTCAATTTCACGGATTGTGCTGTCGTCATCTACACACCAAACCATCGATTATCCTCCTTCATGGACACCCGTTACAGAGAATTCCACCCACTCCGCAATATTTGTAGCGTGATCACCGATACGCTCAAAATATTTCGCGATCATCAAAAGATCAATAGCGTATTCGCCGTCGGCGTTGTTCTCGGATATCATTTTTATAAGCATATCTTTCATTCTGCTGAAAGCCTTATCCACAACTTCGTCGTATTCCAAAACCGCTTTAGCGAGCTCCAAATCTTGCTTGACATACGCATCAATGCTGTCGGTTACCATTTTGCAAGTTGCTTCGGCCATCGGCTGAAAGTCGACAAACTCCGCACCCGTTCTTCCGTTCAAGAGAGGGATAATCTCCGCTATGTCCTCCGCTTGATCGCCGATTCTTTCCATATCGGTAATCATTTTCAAAGCGGCTGAAATGACACGCAGATCTTTTGCGACGGGTTGCTGTTGTAAAAGCAATTTCAAACAAATTGACTCAATTTCGCGTTCCATTTGATCAATTTCGTGACCACGCGATACAACTTCATGCGCACTTTCAACATCGCCGTTAAGAAGAGCGGTTGCAACGAGGGCGATCAATTCTTCGCACTGTGCGCCCATTTCAATCATCTTTTTATTCAGCAACATAAGCTGATCATCAAATCGGCTTCTCATACTATCAACCAAACCTTCCTGTAATGTAATCTTCGGTACGCTTGTCCTGCGGCTGAGAGAACAATTTCTCCGTTTCACCGAACTCCACAAGTTCTCCGAGAAGGAAGAACGCCGTATGATCCGAAATACGCACGGCTTGTTGCATATTATGAGTCACGATGATTATAGTATATTTTTCCTTTAATTGCAATGCCAACTCTTCAATTCGCGAAGTGGAGATGGGATCAAGCGCCGAGGTCGGTTCATCCATCAAAAGGACTTTCGGCTCCACGGCGAGTGCGCGGGCAATGCATAAACGCTGTTGTTGACCGCCCGACAGACCAAGCGCATTCTTTTTGAGACGGTCCTTTACTTCGTCCCAAATCGCCGCACCGCGAAGGGATTGCTCGACAATCTCATCAAGTTTCACTTTGCTTGTGATGCCGTGTGTGCGGGGACCGTAAGCAATATTGTCATAAATGCTCATCGGGAATGGGTTGGGTTTTTGGAATACCATCCCGACATCGCGGCGAAGTTCGTTGACATCAACATCCTTTTCAAAAATATTGCGTCCGTTATAGCGCACCTCACCCGTGATTTTCACCGAAGGCACCAAATCGTTCATGCGATTGAGGGTTTTCAAAAAAGTGGATTTACCACATCCCGAGGGACCAATAAGTGCTGTGATGCTTTTTTCAGGAATCGCAATATCGATCCCTTTGAGGGCTTTGTTTTCACCGTACCAAAGGCACAGATTGTTTGCAGTCATAATCTCGCTCATGTGTTTCTCCTTTTTGCGAAGTATTTACCAACTAAGGTGGCAGACAGATTGATAACCAAAGTGAGTATCATCAGAATAGCGGCGATCGCAAACGCAACACCGAACTCGCCTTCTTCTTTTGCATATACATACAACGCCACCGTCAATGTAGAGCCGGGGGAAGTCAAACCTTCCACGATACCGTTCAGTGCGTGTGCAAAACCTGCGGTAAAGAGCAGAGCTGCCGACTCACCGAGAATTCGGCCAACCGACAAAATACAACCGGTGATAACGCCGTCTACGCATCCGGGAAGAACTACGGTGCGGATCACTCTCCATTTACCCGCACCAAGTCCGAAAGCACCTTCACGGTAACTCTGCGGAACTGTTTTCAAGCTCTCCTGAGTGGTTCTCATCACGGTGGGCAAGTTCATAATCACAAGTGTCAGCGCACCTGCGAGCAAGCTCGTTCCGAAGTTGTTGGAAAAGAGTAACATACCCACAAGACCGTAAATGATAGACGGAATACCCGAAAGGGTTTCGGCGGCGTATTCGATCATAGCCACCATTTTTTTGTTCTTAGCGTATTCCGTGAGATAGATCGCCGCACCGACACCAAGCGGTAATACGATCACAAGTGTTGCAAGTACGATATAAAGGGTGTTAAGAATGTCAGGCAAAATACCGATCCGTTCAGTTAAGTAACTCGGCTTGGTAGAAAGCAACTCCCAAGAGATGTTCGGGATGCCGTTTGCAAGAACATAACCCATAAGAAACAACACAAGTGCCGCCGTAAGTCCAGTACAAACCATCATTGCGCCACGCATAAAACCAATATAGAGTTTTCTTTTTTTGTTCATCTTATTTCTCCTTATCTCGCTTCAAGAAGAAATTGAGCGTAGCATTAATCAGCATAATAAACAAGAACAGTACCAGCGCAATGGAGAACAAGGCGTGTCTCTGTAAACTACCGGGACTTGAATATGCCATTTCACTTGCCACGGCTGTTGTTAAGAAGCGTACACTCTGAAAGAGTGAAGGCATATTTGCCACGTTGCCTGCAACCATCATAACCGCCATGGCTTCACCGATAGCACGACCGACACCAAGCACAACCGCGGCGGCGATACCACTTTTTGCGGCGGGCACGGATACTCTGAAGAATGTTTCGGTAGGTGTTGCACCGAGTGCAAGAGAAGCATCCTCGTATTCCTTCGGAACAGCATCCAGTGCTGTGATAGAAACTTTAATAATGTTCGGCAGTATCATAATGGCAAGCACGATAATTGCCGCGAGCAGACTTGCTCCGTCCGGCACATGAAAAATTTCGCGAATGGCAGGTACAAGTACAAGCATACCTACAAGACCGTAGACAACGGAGGGAATACCTGCGAGCAAGTTGACAGCGGCTTCGATAACAGCTCTGACCTTTTTATTTGCTACCTTTGCAAGATACACAGCGGTAAAGAAACCGATCGGAACACCGATCAGTATGGCACCTGCTGTTCCGTACACGCTTGTCAGTATAAAGGGCAGTATTCCGTATTTCGGCTCAGCGGCGGTGGATGCCCACTCTTTACCGAAAAGAAATTCTACAAGACCGATTTCTTTAATAGCGGGAATGCCCGAAATAATCAGATATATTGTGATAAGCAGAACACACGCAACCGTTATAAGTCCAAGTATGAGGAATATGCCGTGTACGATATTCTCAAATAATCTGTTTTTCTTCATAATCAACCTCAATGGGAATAAGCGGCGGCGTGAACGCGCCGTCGCTTATAGTCCGCAGCCTTTAGTTGGCAGGAACGACACCTGCGCCGCTGATGATCTCATTTGCCGCTTCGGAAGTGATGTAATCGAAGAACTTCTGAGCGCTTTCGGAAAGTTTGGTATCCTTCTTAGTCACGAGAACGAAGGGGCGTTGTACTACATAGCTGCCGTCTTTGATTGTTTCCTCGCTCGGTGCAACACCGTCAACGGTGAGGGCTTTTACAGTATCCTTGACAGAGGCGAGGGAAGCATAACCGATTGCACCGGGATTGCTCGCAACCGTTGTGATTACATCACCGGTAGAGGTGAGTTCCTGACGGTATTTGCACTTATCTTCGGTATCGGTGATAGACTCGAAGCCATCTCTTGTACCACTGCCTGCTTCACGGCCGATAAGTACGATTTCAGCATCGTTACCGCCGACTTCTTTCCAGTTGGTGATTTCACCGGTGTAGATCTTTGCGATCGTTTCAACATCCAAATCACTTACGGGGTTTGCGGGATTGACGATGATCGCGATACCGTCGTAAGCAAGAATGGTGCCTTCCAGACCGCTTGCCTTTTCCTCATCCTTCAGGTTGCGGCTGGCAAGACCAATGTCGCATCTGCCTTCCTGCACTGCTTGGATACCTGCGCCCGAACCGGTCGCGTTGTAGGTGACGGTGATGCCGCTGTCTGCTTCAAAGGCTTCGCCCAAAGCGCCAATCACCTTATTCATTGAGGTGGAGCCGTCGGTTGCTACGGCATCTTTGCTGCCACCGCATCCGGTGAATGCACACATTGCGATTGCCAAAACAGCGAGTAAAACAAACATCTTTTTCATATTCAAGATCTCCTTTTGATAGATTGTCGGAATGTATTTGTGTTTCTCCCGACTACGCGTATAGTTTACCCTCGTGTTGTAAAATCCGTAATCAAATCGATGTAAAATCGGCGTAAAAAATAAAGCACCGCTATGCGATGCTTTATAAAAAATATGGATGTAGTTATTATAACAATTAATCCAAGGTGATCTTGCTTTTTTCAGACACTTTAATCAACAGACAACCGAGAATCAGACCGGCAATACCCTGAACACCGTTTGCGGGGATGTTGACAACCGACGGACCAAAGCCATACAAGAATCCCTCAAACACGAAGTATCCCAATATCATCACTGCTTCGGCAACGATACCGGTGATAATACGGGAAGGAAGGTTGCCTATCTTGTTATGTAACAGCTTAAACCCGTAGAAAGCAACCAAAGCCATCAACCCTTTAATTACAAATGTTGCAGGTGCATATACCACATATCCTGAAAACAGGTCAGCCAGTGCAGAACCGAGACCGGCCGCTAAAAAACCGTATACGGGAGAGAGTGCCCAACCGGCGAGCAAAACAACGCCGTCACCCAAATTCAGATATCCCTTCATAGGTGACGGGATTTTGATAATCATAGTTGCCACACAGGTCAACGCGGCAAGCATCGCCGCAATTACAATTTTTTGAGTAGCATTCTTTTCTTTCATTTTTAAAACCTCCATTAAAGTAACTCTTCGTCATATACGGCTCTGCCACCGCCAATAAATCTCGGTCTGGTGCGAGCCGCAAGAATGGTGGCCTCGCCGATCTTGTTATTTTCCAATCGGACCGGAACGGCAACCTTTTTCAAATGCATTCCTATCAGTGTAAATCCGATATCGATACCGGCATCCGCTTTAATCTCCTCAACAACAATCGGATTTTCAAAATTCAGATAAGCCTGCGTTGCCATAGAGCCTCCCGCCTTCGGTTGTGGAACCACATTGACGATCTCTGCAGTAGGTACCGCATCTTTTTCTATCACAATAGCACGATTCAAGTGCTCACAACATTGAAAGGCAAGCTGCCACCCCATCTTCTTTGCGTAACCGTAAATACCCTCAAATACAATGCCTGCAACATCGGGGTTGGAGTTTGATCCAATCTTTGAGCCGACAATCTCACTGGTAGAGCACCCTACCACAACGATATCTCCTACTTTTAGTTTTGCCTTTTCGCCAAGCTCTTTCATAACAGCCATAGCTTGCTCAAACAGTTCATTCATAGTTCAACATCTCCTATTGCATAACTTACGCACATAATATATAATAAATCTGACGATATTAAAATGGTCAGAAAAGGAGAAAATTATATAACCAGATGAAATACATTATTAATGCCAGTTCCAAAGTCCCCGCATACCAACAGTTATACTTGCAGGTGCGTGAGGATATTATAAACGGGATCTATCCTGTAGGAAGTAAACTTCCATCCAAAAGAACGGTTGCGCTGGATAGCAATACCAGTACTGTAACGGTTGAACACGCTTATGCTTTACTTTGCGATGAAGGATACATTGAATCAAGAGAACGAAGCGGTTTCTTCGTAATCTTCCGTGCCGATGACGGCTTTGTCAGCGCACCTACATCAAGAACAATACAAAAACCTCCATCGAACACTCATACAATACCCCACACCGACTTTCCGTTTTCGGTATTAGCCAAAACTATGCGCAAGGTTATTAGTGAGGCGGGCGAAGGAATGCTTGAGCGTTCTCCAAATCTTGGTACTCTTGAACTCAGAGATGCCATACGAACCTATTTAGCACAAAACCGAGGTATTCTTGCCGATACCAATCAGATTATCATCGGTTCCGGTTCTGAGTATTTGTACACACTTTTGGTGGAACTGCTGGGCAGAGACCGTGTCTATGCCATTGAATCGCCGTCATACAAAAAAATCGAGCAGGTATATACCGCTTCCGATGTCAGTTTGGAGAAGCTTCCATTATCTTACGATGGTATCGACAGCATGGCTCTTAAAAACTCCTCAGCAGATGTCTTACATATTTCCCCTTATCGTAGTTATCCCAGCGGTGTTACCGCAACAGCCTCTAAACGACACGAATATCTCAGATGGGCAGAAAATGGCTCGAGATTTATCATCGAGGATGATTTCGAGTCTGAATTCTCTGTTTCAAGGAAGCCGGAGGAAACACTGTTTTCTCACTCATTTAAGGACAATGTCATCTATATGAATACATTTTCCAAAACGATATCCCCTTCGTTTCGTATCGGATATATGGTTCTACCGAAATTTCTTGCAGAAGTTTATGAAGAAAAACTCGGTTTCTTTTCCTGCACAGTTCCCACATATCTACAACTTGTTTTAGCCGAGCTAATAAATAACGGTGACTTTGAGCGTCATATCAATCGCGTGAGAAGAAGCAAAAGAAAACAAGAAGTATGAGGTTTAGGTTTGGAAATGCCGAAACTTCGGTCACAATGTAACGTACGCCATGACCGTATAACGAAAGGCTGTAACTTTTGGGAGTTACAGGCTTTCACTTTTTATATTTCATTTCTTATCAAACAAGGCTCTTCGCGCAGTAGAATGACGCATCATTTGTCTCATGCCGTCCACATCATCTGTTTCAAGCATCGTTTTCAAATCGTTGAACTTATTGATAAACAAATTCATCTGTTCAAGCAAAACATCCTTGTTTGCGGTAAACAATTCGCTCCACATAAGATCATTGATCCTTGCAATACGGGTAAGATCACGGAATGAGTCTCCTGTAAACTTCTCCATATTTTCTTTATCATTGCAGGTCATCAAGGTAATAGCAATACAGTGTGTGAGCTGTGATAAAAACCCAATCATCTCGTCATGCTCTTCGGGAGAAAGTGTTGTTACATTGGAAAATCCAAGCAACCGTCCAAGCTCAATACAGGTTTCAATTGCTTCGGGAGTATTTCTTTTGGTAGGCGTCACAATATAGTTCGCACCAACAAACAGTTCGTCAGTACTGTTTTCCACGCCCGACACCTCTCGCCCAGCCATTGGATGAGCTGCAACAAATTCTACATCCGGACGGAGCATATCCTGAATCCGATATACAATGTTACGCTTTACACCGGTTACATCGGTGATTAACGCTCCACTTTTGAGAAGCCTCTGATGTTGCTCAATCCATTCTATAAAAACATGAGGATACAGGGCAAAAATCACAAGGTCAGCTTCGCCGATTATTTGCGCATCCGGTTCGGTACTGCCTACATCAATAATACCCTCGCGAAGTGCATAATCAATGGATGATTGTTCTTTTGTTATGGCACCGATATGAAACCCAAATCGTTTTAATACTCGTGCGTAGCTTCCGCCTAAAAGACCGAGACCTACGATCAAGATTTTCTTACTTACATCAACAATCATTTGGGGTTGCTCCTTATAATTTGTCGGCAATATCCAAAATCAACCGTTCTGTTTTCTCCCATCCGAGGCAAGGGTCGGTAATGGATTTGCCAAAGATATGCTCGCCCATTCCTTGTGCGCCGTCTTCCAAGTAGCTTTCAATCATAAGTCCTTTCACAAGACGCTTGATATCATCGTTTTGATTGCGGCTATGCACAATATCTTTTGCAATTCGGATCTGCTCAAGGTATTTTTTGCCGGAGTTATTGTGATTCGTATCCACGATTATGGAAGGATTTGTAAGATTGGATCTCTCGTAAAGCTCTTCCACCCGAAGCAGATCTTCATAATGATAATTGGACACGCTTCGTCCCGTGTAATCCACATACCCGCGCAGGATTGCATGCGTGTAGAGATTTCCTTCGGTCGAAACCTCCCAACCGCGATAAATAAAGGTATGTCCGCTCTGTGCCGCAACAATCGAATTCATCATCACGCCGAGATCGCCGCCCGTGGGATTTTTCATACCGACCGGAATTCCGACACCGCTTGCGGTTAATCGATGTTGCTGGTTTTCTACAGAACGAGCACCTACCGCAACATAGGAGAGAAGATCGGAGAGAAAGCGGTGATTTTCGGGATACAGCATCTCATCCGCACAGGAAAAATCATAGTCGCGCAACGCGGCAAGATGAAGTTCCCGGATAGCGACGATCCCTTTGTACATATCGGGTTTTGCCTCCGGATCCGGCTGATGGAGCATACCTTTATACCCTTGCCCCGTTGTGCGCGGTTTATTGGTGTAGATTCGCGGAATGATAATGATTTTATCCGACACCTGTTCTTGTACTCTGCGAAGACGGGAGATGTATTCCAACACAGGCTCGTGATGATCGGCAGAGCAGGGCCCGATAATCAGCAAAAATTTATCCGAGCTACCGTCAAACACCCTCTTGATATGTTCATCGCGTTCCGCTTTCACTTGTTCCATACGATCCGTTAACGGCAATTCGTTCTTTACCTCCTGCGACGAAGGAAGTTTTCGGTGAAAATTCATTTGCATAGCAGTAAGCCTCTTTTCTGCAGATTGAAAATAAAAAATCCGCATCTGTTATATGCCAAAGCATAACAAATGCGGACTGACCGATCTTATTCAACCCAAAAACTTATGTTTTGGATATCACAAAAGACGGGCAGTCCTTATCAAAATAATAATAAAAGTATTGTTTTGCCATTTTGACTGCCTCCTTTGTAAGTGATATCCTCATTGTAGCGCTTTAAACCCCAAAAGTCAATGGGGTGTGTAAAATTTTCTTGTTTTTTCTTTAAAACAGCATTTACCCTTTCACAAACTTCCGCTAAATACGACAATTTTGTGCATATTTTATAAATTATGTTCATTGAAAGGGCAAAACGAAAATGCTATGATAGGACTGTACCCAAGGCAAAGAAAACTTTTAACAACCCACGATATGAAAGTTAAGGAGGTAATCTTATGGACCCGATTTATGTAACCGGACATCGCAACCCGGATACCGATTCCATTGTAGCCGCCATCGCCTATGCGTCGTTGAGAAATGCGCTGGGAGACCGAGAATACACCCCCGCCTGCCTTGGGCGTGTATCCGACGAAACACAACTGGTTTTGAATCATTTTGGCTTTGCAGCCCCGACGTTGATAACAAATGTTTATACGCAGGTACAGGATTTAGACTTCGACAAGCCACCTATCCTCAGCGCGGCTGTTACCGTTGACCGAGCGTGGAATGAACTGCAGGAGCGAAAAGAACTACGCGCCATTCCCATCGCAAACGATGACGGAACCTTATTGGGTATGATCTCCCGAGAGGATATCGCCAGTTATAATATGGAACTGAATAATTCGTTTATTATGAACGAAGTTCCGCTGTTCAATGTTCTGTCGGTACTGGAAGGCAAAGTGATTAACGATGCAGGCGAATATGTAGATGCCGTGTCCGGTGAGGTTGTTCTTGCCATTCCCGAAAGCAGAGGAGCTGCTATGTTTTCCGATAGCAACTGCGTGGTGATTTGCGGCAATCAACCCGATATGATTCGTAAAGCATTGGAACAGAATGTGAACTGTCTGATTCTCTGCCGAACGGAGTTGGATCCCGAACTGTTGCAGATTGAAACCACAACCTGCATCATTTCCACCCCCTGTGATGCCTATAAAGCAACGCGACTTATTTTCCAATCCACACCCATCGGAAGAATTTGCTCCACCAAAGATTTGGTGTGCTTCCATTTGGAAGATCGAGTGGATCAGGTTAAAGAAACGGTATGGAAGTACAGAAAACCTTGCTATCCCATTTTGGATGAAAAAGAAAAAATCGTAGGTATCCTTACCCGATACCATTTGCTTCACCCGAGAAGAAAGCGTGTGGTGCTTGTCGATCACAATGAAGCATCACAATCCGTTCCCGGTTTGGACGAAGCCGATATTTTGGAAATCATCGACCATCACCGCTTGGCAGATATCCAAACCAACAACCCCATTTTTGTCAGAAATGAGCCGGTTGGTTCCACCAATACGATTATTGCCTCGATGTTTCAGGACAGAGGTTTGATTCCTTCCGAAAAGCTGGCCGGCATGATGGCGGCGGCAATTTTGTCGGATACCGTTATGTTCAAATCTCCCACATGCACTGTTCGAGATATTCGTACGGCAGAACGGATGGCACGAATCGCCAATGTTTCTTTGGATGAGCTGGAAAAAACGATTTTCTCGGCATCGGTGGAAGGCAAAAGCGCCTCCGAATTGCTGTATACCGATTACAAGGAATTCCACATCGCCGGTCACGATCTGGCCGTTTCTCAGGTTACCTGTTTGGACAGTGCCAGTATGCTTTCTCGAAAAGAAGAACTCTTGGAGCAAATGAAGGCAATTTCACAAGAAACCGGTTCTTCTTTGGTTATCCTAATGCTGACAGATGTGCTTTTAGAAGGAAGCTATCTGTTATATGTAGGCGATGATGAGATCATCAGTCAAGCGTTTGGTGTGCCTCCGAAAGATAACGAGGTCTTCTTACCGAAGGTTATGAGCCGCAAAAAGCAGGTCATTCCCAGCCTGTCCGCTATGTGGGGTTAATATGCTTGTTCCGAAGGATGGTCACTCTTCCTCCTTTGTTATTATCATAAAGTACTACTCTCCATCGTTGAACCATCCCAACAACAACAGCCGAGGATTACTCCTCGGCTGTTGTTGCGTTTAAGGTATGACTATACATGATTCCACAGACCAAATACTTTTTCGGAACAATTCTATATACTCGATGACATCCGAAAGACTTTGTGCTTGCCTGTCGGTCATATCCGCTTTTTCATAAAAATCGGGATTGAGTGTTTTGTCGGGATTTTCAATGTAGACGAGCATGGTACTGAGATACCCTTGAATACGCCAAATGGGTGTTACCGCCAAACCGTCATCACCTCCCTTTTGCAGGAAGCACGACTGCCGCAACCACATCCAGCAAGGTCTTTTCAAGCATCCGACACGCTTCGTCGTAACACTTCACATCGATCACATTGAGCACGTGCGCTTTCTGCGCGATCTGATTGAGCAGATTGCCGACACGCTGAAGTTCGCGCATAAAATCAAAGTATGCGGGTGGCGGCGCTTCACGAGGTACCATACCGTTGATAAGGTGACGAAGATAGGCTTCGCGGGATAAGCGACTTTCCCTCACACGCTTGGCAAGGTCATCGGCTTCTTGGCGGCTGAGGCGGATTTTGATCTCAATGTTTCTCTTGATCATAGTCATCCTCCTCTCGGTGGTCGCGGTTGATTCGGAACAGACACATCCAAGACACACCGATCGCACAGCCGATAATACAGCCGATTAAAAACATCCAAAACATCCTTTTCCCTCCTATTCATTGTAAGGGGGGTTAGGGGGATATCCCCTTAGATACTGCCTTTTGTCCCCAAAAGGCGATGCTTGCGGGTAAGTGACAGATCTTCTCCCTTGCGGTCGAAGAACCATCTCTCACTATCTGAAAAGCCACCGTTTCTTTCACTCTGTTTTCCTCCTTATTAAAAACGGGCATAAAAAAAGCAGCTTGTATTTCTACAAACTGCTTCTCATATTCAACTCATGCGTTGCTGTCATCGACAAGCATAACATCTTTTCTTGATTTAGCAAGCTCTATAAGTTCCGGAGTAAAACCACTGCCGCTGAACAGCACATACCAAACCGTGCGAGCATTCTTTTTCCAAGAAACACTCTCCGCTTTCTTTTCAAGATCCGAGAGCACATTGATACCTACAGGCTCTTGCCAATATTTACATTCACCCAAGATCAAATTGTTACCTTCCGGATCAAGAGCGGCGATGTCAATTTCCGTATTGGCATCCCAATATCGACCGAGTTTCGTAAAATGGAAATCCCACGCATCGTCGGCATTGAGTTCCCACATAGCCTCTCGACATACATCTTCATACACATACGCCACGTGTCCGCTGACAAGATTTTTGCGAATTTTATTCATCACCAAGCGGGTTTGACCGCTTTCAATAAAGCTCTTATTGGGATAGACATACGCAAACCAAAACCGCAAATAATTGTCTTTGATCTTGTAAAGTCCGCGTTTGCTCTTTTCGGGATTTTCCTCTGTGATCGGCACTTCGCGCTCCAAAATATCCAAATCGATCAATGTCTTCAAATACTTTGTCAAACCGGTCGACTTGACCTCAAGCACCGTCGCAATAGCAGACAGTTTGCTGTTTCCGGCGGCAATCGCTTTCAAGATGGAAAAATAACTCCCGATCTCACTCACTTCTGTTTGCAACAAAAATTGCGGTTCGTCATACAGATACACCGAACGATTTAACACCGATTTACGGATAGACTCGTACAAATCGGATTTACCAGAAAACGATTCAATATACTTGGGGACACCGCCCGTTATCGCGTACATCTCTATAAGATCTTTGCGGGATTTACCGTCAAAAAACTCATGATAATACGAAAACGGAATTTGCTTCAAGCGTATTTGCGCCGTGCGTCTTCCGTAAAGCGGAGAACCGTAAGCAAGCGTCTGCGATTCCATCATCGAAATCAAGGAACCGCACAACACCACCATAATTTGACGGTCTTTCAAGACTTCTTCCCATATACGCTGGAAAACCGACGGGAATGCCGCGTTGGTCATACCGAGATATTGGAATTCATCGATCACGATAACGGGTTTGGCGTCAAAAGAGGTGTCTACAATGGCTTTGAAGATAGCATCCCAACTTTTCACATCCGCCGAACGCAATAAATCGCTATTGATAAATTCAGCTGTTCTCGCCTTAAAATCTTGACGGTTTTGTGCCTCGGATTCTTCACTTGCCAAGAAAAAGAGCGAAGGCTTATCTTTGATAAATTCCGAAATCAACGTTGTTTTACCCACTCTGCGGCGACCGTACACAATAACAAGCGAACTACCGTCTCTTTCATATTCACTTTGCAAAACATCCATTTCTTCGACACGATCTACAAATCGTTCCATGAAACCGCCTCCTTCTTGAAATTATTATACCACAAATTATTATAATTTCAAGTATAACTTTTCAATTGTAAATCAATTCGTTCAGCACCGATTCCTCCGCCGCTTGTCGGATGTTGTTCATCATCCCCGTCCACTTGATCGGATCGCTCTCCTTGAGTTGTTCCGTCACGCCGCTTGCCTGCGCCGTCTGCAACACGATCTGTTGAATATGTTCCCGTGCCGTTTGATCGATCTCCGTCAGGTGTTTGTGGAGTTTACCCGTCATCATCAGCGTGGTGAACAGGCTCTCCTGATGCGCCTTCAGATACACTCGGCGAAGCAACGCGTATTTGCCAAGGGGTGCGTTCGGCTCCTGCGTGGGCAGAAGGTTCGGGATCTGATATCCGTTTTGGTTCGTGTAAGTCATGTGTTTCGCTCCTTTCATCATAAGCGGTTTTGTCTGAGATTTTACGGCAAATCACCTTGTTGTAGCTGTGATCAGTGGAGAATGTACAGCCAGCCGTAAGTACCGTCATACTCACTCGGATGGTATTCCGCAACAGCTCTCATCGGATCTCCCGCTTGCAAACCACGCCACGCGATAGTGTTGTCAATGTGCGAACGGATACGTGCTTTCATCGCTTCGTTGGTGTCGCCTTCGTCCCACGTCATCGGCGGCAGGTACGCCGCATTGCTCGGTATTGCCGAGTAGTCGATCTCCATACCGAGGCTTTGCAGATACGAATTGGCATAGCTTTCGGCTTCGCTGATCGTCATCGTGCGCGGTGCCGCCGTTGTGGTTGTGGTCGCTTTGGTGGTTGTCCGTGTGGTGGTAGTGGTTGTTTTCACGGTGGTTTTCGTTGTGGTCGGTTTCGCCGTCGTTGGCACGATCGTTGTACGCATAGTGGTCGGTGCCTTTGTGGTTGTTTTCGTTGTCGCGGCGCCGTGACCGTTGTTTGCGTGGTCTTTTTGGTGGTACGCGTTGTCACCATGGTTGCCGCTGTGGTGTCGGTCGGTGGCTTCGTCGATTGTTCCGTGCTATCCGTCGCACTGGTGGTGACAGCCGTAGTTTTGCTTGTGAAAACCGTGCTGTTCTCGGCTGAAAAAAAGGCGGTTGTGGATAACGCCGTATCGTCTGTGAAATCCACGATCAATGTCGAGGTATCAGGATTCGGCTTCGGTGAACAAGAACAGCACGCCACCACCAGTATCAGCACGATCATCGTGATAAGCAGTTTTTTCATGCGGTTCGCCTCCCTTGTGGAAAATTGTATGCCGTGTGTACCCATTTGGCAAGGATGCCAACCACCCTATAATATTATCTTTTTCAGGTAGTAACAGGTAGTTATTGAGGGGGAGAGGTATGGAGAGGGGGAACAACGAAAACGCCGCAGTTCCCCGTGTTTTTGCTGTTTTTGGGTAGACCACTCCCTTGTTAGTGGTTATCGGTTTTGTTCGCGCTGTCGTTTCCGATAGAGCTCGAGCGCTTTCACAATCGTATCTTCAATGTTTTGTGCGGGCGTCCCCGGCTTGAAGAATTTGCTGATGCGGTCGTGTGGGATTTGGAATTTTTCTTTTTGGTTTGGTTTTGTTTCTTGCAGGATCGACAGGATGACTTCGGGTGTCAACTGCCTCATCTGCGAGAATTTTCGCATTTTGATTGCTTGTGCGTCTGATGGTGTGCATTGCTCCAATTCAATAAGTTCAAACAAGTCTTGGTGTTCTTTTTCAGTAAGGTATGAGAGCTCCACCGCAGGTCGCATGGCCATCCTGCCATCGTCCACCAGTTGCAACAATTCGGGTGTTAAATTAGTAAGACGAA
>JAZRTC010000055.1:0-3559 GCA_045651865.1 Acutalibacteraceae bacterium | reverse complement strand
GACGAGTCCATTGTGACCTATGCCAACGAAGCCAAGATCGCACGGCTGGGAGTGGATCCCGCGCTGATCGAGCAATACGGTGTGGTGAGCGAACCCGTTGCACAGCAAATGGCAATCGGTGCCGCCGCCCGCATGGGTGCGCAGGTGGCGGTCGGCATCTCAGGAATCGCGGGGCCCGGTGGCGGTTCGGCGGCAAAGCCGGTCGGAACGGTGTGCTTTGGCTATGTCATCGGCGAAAAGCGGTTTGCGCAGACACTCCATTTCGGTGAGATCGGCAGAAACGCGGTGCGCGAAGCCGCCGTGGATGCGGTGTATGAAGTGCTCGCGAAAGAATTGTAAAAAAGAGCTGTTGCAAATTATGCAACAGCTCTTTTTCTTATGTCCGTTTCTTCCCGCTTACAGCGAGCGTTGTGAACACACCGCCGCTGACAAACAGAAGCATACACCACCATGCAAGATCCGACGCATCCCCTGTGTTGGGGTTATCTTTTCGGGTTGCGGTGGTTGTCGGGTTTGTCACCGAAGCACAAGTCGCCGTGGTAGAAGCAGTAGTAGCGGAAGTTTCAGGTAGCGATGCACCTTCAAACACCAGTGTATCGACAACGGTATCATCCGTACGGAGCAATGTCACCTGAGCAAATATCGTGCCGCGGCGGTTATCCGTGACAACGACCAGTACACGGTATTCCTCATTGCCGTGCTGTTCCTTCACAACAAAACGATACACACCCTCTGCATCAAACCGCAACGGCTCAAACGCGAAGTTGCCGGTTGCATCGTTCTGAACAACGGCAACCTGCTCGGCAAGTTGCCAGTTTTCATCCGTCTCATACAGCTCAAACGAGAACTCGCCGTCTTCAGGCGCACGACCGTCCGTCTGCACGACACCACCGATCACGACCTCGGCGGGCTTTGTGACATATTCATTGACAAAGAGAATGCGGTCTACCGCTTCACCGTCTTTGTAAACGGCGGTCTGCGCGTTCAGCACACCGCAGCCATCGTCCGTGACGGTCACAGTGACTTCATACACGGCATCATCAAAAACAATACCGTGCGCCACACTTTCAAAGACCTCGTGAACTGTGTAGCGATAAACACCCTCTTCGCGCAAAGTAACGGGCGCAAAGCGGAAGGTGCCGTCCGAATAGTTCGAGGCGGACAGGATCATCCCACGCGGATTGTCAGCTTCCACCAGCACAAAGCTGAATTCTTCATTGATCAGCTCGCGACCGACCAGCTGTTTGATGCCGTGCACAACCACTTCGACGGGTTTTACTTCGTAGATATTGCGGAAGGTGATCACATCGACCGCTGTGTTGATGACATGGTAATGTGCCACAAGCTTGCCGTCGCCGCCGTCCGTAACGGTGATATGAAGGCGATAGATAAACGGATCGTAGGTGATGCCGCCGAGATCGCCGGGAGCCTCGATCACATCGTAATAGTAGTCGCCGACAGCCGTGAATTCGAGCGCGTTGTTGAATACGACATCGCCGTTCACATTGTTTGTGCCTTCAACGAGAACATCGTCGCCGTTTTTGATCTGTACGGTAAATTCGCCGTCGCGAAGATCACGGCCCGCAAGCTCCGTTTTTACATCGGGCAACAAGGTGGCATTTTGCGGTGTGTAACGGTTGGTAAAGTGCGGTATGTCGACCTCCTGACCGTCCGTGGTGATGCGGATGCGGGCTTTCAGCGCACCGACCGCATCCTGTGTGACCGTCACGGTAACGGTGTACTCTTCATCGCTGTATGCCATGCCTGCAACGGGATTTTCAGGGATCAGCTCTTTGAGGGTGTACACATATTCGCCGCTTGTATCAAACGGCGCAACCAGTCGTGCTTCGCCCACCATATCGGTATAATCCGATACAAACACGGGCGTTGTATCGCCGTCAGCAAACAAGCCGAAGCGGTGATCCGCAAGCGACACGCGGTCGCTTCCCGACGGATTGAACAGTTCCTTGCGGATGTCGACGACGGCTTCGGCGTGACCGCCCGCATAATAGGTGTTGGTGAAATCGGCATGGATATGCCAGCCGTTCTGTTCCCCGCCGCCGACATGCGTATGATCGTGGTGCGAGGTGACATCCAGAATATGCAGACGACCGCACATTCCTTCATCACCGACGGTAACCGAGAAGGTATGCACCGTGTGATCGTAGGCAATACCCGCGATATCACCGACCTGCTCGATCACCTGATAGCTGTACACACCGCTTTGTGTGAATCGTTCGGCTTGCATGGCCTGCGTGAAATCAAACTGCGGTGCATCCTTTGTCGCGGTTTCCGTAGCGACCGTCACCCAGCCGCCGTTCTCATAGCGCTGAAGCTCAAAGGTGAACACATCGGTATCCAGCCATTCCCCGTTTTCGCGTCCGACCAGAGAACCGGTGCCGTTGACGGTAATATTGATCTCTTCGACTTCTTTGTAAGTATAGTTGTTGAGAATCAGGATCGACACTGCCGTATCTGCCTGAATGGTTACGGATGAGGCGTCCTTGATACCGGCGCCATAATAAATCGGGGCAAAGCCGTCAGGGATATCCAGCTCCGTGGCGGTGACAATCGTGCCTTCTTTCAGGCGGAGCAATTCCAGCTGATCGGCATGACCGAGCGTGACCGTAAAGGAGGCGTCTTCATCGGTCGTGACTGTGGTGAGTGACGGGTCGCCCGAATGCTCCACCTGCAAGGTCTGGTTGGCATAGTCTTCGGAAAGCGTCACAAGAACCGTAAACTGTTTATCGGGGATCTCATAGGATGTGCCGAAATCGTGCAAAATACGATTGACAACGGTCACACCGCCGTGACCTTTTCGGGCGTTTTCAAAGCTCGCACGGGCAAACCGACGATGTTCGGTTGTCAGCTCTGCTTGTTTCAAAGAAGCATCGCCGTTGACTGCGACAAGCTTATAATAGTCGTGCGGTTGCTCCGTTACAGTATAACTCGCACCTGCGGTCATTCCAAAAAGATACAGCGTTTCATCAGGCGACAGCGTAACCGTTGCAACGCCATCGTCAAACAACACGCGTTGCTCGGAGACGGTGCCGTCCGACTTGTATAAAAACGCCTTGTAGGTCGCTGTTTCTGCCCGATCCGTGCGGGTCAGCGTGAAGTCAAACTGCTCCGTAACATCGGCATCTTCAGCGATGTTGTGCAAGGCAATACCGGTTTCGGGAAGCAGCGTCAGACTGCCGTTGTTGCCGAGTGTCACACAGACTTCACCGTTTTGCGCGACATCGGCACGCGCCGTGCCGGCAGGAATGTACCAACACCCGTCTTCGCGTTGTTGTGCTTTTTCAAGCGCCTGCGGCGAAATGCGTTGATAATCCGTTCGCGTAACAGCGCCGTTCTCGGAAGCGTATACGGCAAAACCGCTGTACACAACCGCATCGGCGGCAGGCTTGTCCCCTTTGTACAGCGTGCCGTTTGTGTCAGTACAGATCACACTGTCCGTCGTAAAATAGTAGCGACTGTTCTGCTGCGACGGTGTGAAACGGCTGTTGGCGGTAGAATTGGTATGGAACGACACCGAGCCGTCCAAGTCGGAGGCCAA
>JAZRTC010000054.1:0-12911 GCA_045651865.1 Acutalibacteraceae bacterium | reverse complement strand
CCCGGACAAGTCCGCCTCCGCCGAGAAGTATACCGCCGAAATAACGCGTCACAACAATTACCGCATCGGTGATATCCCCTTTTGTGAGTACCTCTAAAACAGGAATGCCCGCCGTCCCCTGCGGTTCTCCGTCATCGGAGTAACGGCGGATCTGTCCATCACGAAGGACATACGCGTAAACATTGTGCTTGGCATCCCAGTGCTGTTTTTTGATCTTTGCAATAAATTCAAGAGCCTCTTCTTCCGTTGTAACAGGACACGCATAACCAATAAAACGGGAACGCTTTTCGGTGAACTCATCCTGAGATGAGCTGTGAAGCGTGCGGAATTCCTCTATTGCCAACCTGAACACCTCCTGAAATCACAAACGACAATAAGGGCAGCGCTTTTACAGCACTGCCCTCCCGATTAACGGTATTGTCTGATCTGAAGATCAAAAAGCAAAACTTATTTGTCTTGCATGCCGAAACGCTTCTTGAAGCGATCGACGCGACCACCGGTGTCAACCAGCTTTTGCTTGCCCGTAAAGAACGGATGGCATTTGGAGCAGATTTCAACACGGATGTTCTCCTTGGTGGAGCCGGTCTCGATCACTTCACCGCAAGCGCAAGTGATGGTGGTTTGCTTATAGTTCGGATGGATATTGTCTCTCATGAGTGTCACCTCTTTCAACCACATTAAACATGAACAGCGGAATTATATCACACTATGTGACAAATTGCAAGTGTTATTTTCGATTTTTTAAAAAATTTTTCAGGAATTAAAACGAGTGATCGAACGACGCATAAACAACCGCAAAAAGGCTTGTTTATGAAACGGTACAAGCGGGTAAAGATAGGTGTACCCGAGCGGGGTTTGCGTAGTGGCTATCAGAACAATCAACAAAACAAGACCCGCAACAAATCCCCAAATATTGAAAGCGGCAGTCAAAATCAAAAACACAATACGCATCATTTTAAACGCGTACCCCATTTCATAACTCGCCTGCGTGAAAGCCGACACGGCAACAAATGCCATATACAGCAATACCTCAGGGACAAACAGATTGGCACGCACAGCAAATTCTCCGAAAATGAGTGCTCCCACAACGCTGAACGCATTGCTCAGTGTATTGGGTGTATTCAAAGATGCCAGCTTGACAACATCGATGATCAGTTCAATCGCCAGAAGTTGCACCAGAATCGGAACCGAGTTCGGTTCGGATATCTCAAGAAACTCCAACGCCTTTGGAACATCCCATTCATTTTGCATCAACAGATACCAGAACGGTGTCAGGAACAGCGATAACAGCAATACAGCGGTTCGCAAAAAGCGCAGATACGATCCGATCAGCGGCGGAAAATAATAATCGTTTGTATCCTGCATGAAATCGAAAAGTCCCGTCGGCAGAATCATCGCAGACGGCGAATTATCCACCAGCACCAGAATCTTTCCTTCCAGAACACCCGCTGCAGCTGAATCGGGCCGTTCGGTATAACGCACCTTCGGGAACGGATTGTAACGCTGGCGACGGCAAAGACATTCCAGCAAACTCTCCTGCCCCATTGTCAGCGAAGGAATGGTAATTGACTTCAATTTCCGTCGGATGATATCCAAATGCCGTTCATTACACAATCCTTCCATATAACAAATCACCACATCGGTCTTCGATTTTGAACCGACCTTGATAACCTCCATTGTCAAGCGCGTATCGCGGATCCGCCGACGGATAAGTGCGGCATTGAACGCTATTGCTTCCACAAAGCCGTCGTGAGAGCCGCGAAGCACACGGTCATCCTGCGGTTCATCGATCCCTCGCAACGGATAGGAACGCACATCGATCATCAATGTATCATCGTATCCGTCGACAATCATTGCTGTTATGCCCGATAATACAGAGGTGATGATCTTACTTACATCTGTCTCATAGCTCACCTTTACATACGGCAACGCAAGCGAGGCAAACGAATGCGCATCCGCAATGTCATTCATCTGTTCCGACGAAACAGACATCACATATTCAAACACCTTTTCCATCACCGCATCCTTTGTGAACGCATCCACAAAAAACAAGCAGGCACGCCTGCCACCGATAACAATATGCCGTTCCAACAAATCAAAGCTTTGATCAACCCGCAGGTTCTCTCGCAGAAACAACACTTTTTTCTCAAACACACCGTTCATTTACACACTACCTTCTCATCAATCTATAATATCGTTAAATCTTGATCTAAGTCTTTTAACACCCTAGCCAAAAAATAAGGCGTTTTAGACAAATAATGCAATGTGTTTTTTGTCACAAATACAAATTGAAAATATAATAGCTTTTATATATAATATACCGAGTATTGAATGGAGGTATACAGATTATGTCAAAAATGTTCCACAAGCTCACAGCAATGATTTCCGTGCTGGTATTGATGCTGGGTTGTATTCCGGTTATGTCCGTTTCGGCGGCGTACGAAAACACCCACACCAACACCGGTAACATGGCGGCCGATATTGTCGCGATTGCCCAGACGCAGGTCGGCTATCTGGAAGGTTCGCTCGGCGGCACCGTCGCAGGCTCGAATAACCTGCAAAAATACGGTCAATGGTATGACAACAATGTTGACAACATCGGCGTCATCAAAGCACCTTGGTGCGCGGCTTTTGTGTCGTGGTGTGCCAAGGAAGCAGGCATTCCCTCGAGCATCGTGAAATACCACGCGTATTGCCCTTACGGCGTCAACTGGTTCAAAAGCCAGGGCCGATTCAAAGCAGCGGCAAGCCGTGGCGGCAACTATATTCCTAAAGCGGGTGACATTATCTATTTTGCTCCCGCCGGCAGCTCCGAATCCAGCCACATCGGCATTGTGCGTGCATGCGACGGTAAAACCGTTTATACGATTGAAGGTAACACCTCCGGTCAAAACGGCGAAGTGAACGATGGCGGCGGTGTCTTTGCCAAATCCTATTCCCTGTCGTATTCCCGTTTGCTTGGCTATGGCACTCCTGATTATCAGGATAACAGCGGTCACAAAATCACATTCGACTCCAACGGCGGTTCTGCTGTCAGTTCTGTCAATGTGAAAAACGATGCTAAACTCACGCAACCCGCTGACCCGACCCGTTACGGCTTTGACTTCGGCGGTTGGTACTGCAACCCCGAGCTGACCGATCCCTACGATTTTTCCAAATCCGTTTCCTATGGCTTTACGCTGTACGCCAAATGGAACGAAGCCTACTGGGGTGCCAATACAGATTTGAAACCCGTTGATGGTCAAGTGGCACTCAACGATTTCAACGGTCAGGGAAAGATCTGGCCCTATTACAACACCGACGGATCGGTTACGCTGTATAACGGCGTTACAAATGACGAAAACTGGAGCTGGCCCTCTGCGTCGATGACCTACGCCAACAGCTTCGACTCGGCAAACGACGCATATATCTATGTCAAAAAAGACGGCACAGCATCGTTCAATGCGTTGATTACCTATCTCGACAAAGACGGCGCTGAGCATACCGTCAAGCTCTCCGAACTCGCAGGACAGGGCGATAAAGACTTTGAACCCGGATATATGGAATTCTTTGTCAACCTCGGACAATATGTTTACGAGCAAGGTCATCTGACCGAGAGCGGCAATGTGAAATACACCAAGGTTCAATACTTCGTTGTCGGCACATTGGACAGTTATGTCAAGCTTTACGATATGAAGTTTTCGCCGGAATTTGAAATCCCCGACCCCTATATCACTCTTTACGACAAGAATGCACAGCAAACAGCCGGTGCCGGTTCCTTCTCCTATAATAACGGCATCCTGAATATGACCTCTACATCAAACAACGGTTATACAATTAAGTTTGATGTCAACAAAACCTTCAACCCCACCGATATGGTGTATCTTGCTGCGGATATGAGCGCCACTGTTCCGTACAACATTTCGCTTGAGGTCACCCGTGCTGACGGCGACGCCACCATTGAAATGCGCAAGGAATTCTTTGATATGTTCGGTTTGACCGAAGCTCCCGAGGCACTTCCCGCAGGTGCTTTCACCGGCGTGTTCAATATGAACGGTTATTATTACTGGAACGGTGGCCTTGTGAACGAAAGTACGATCAAATCCGTTACCATCACCCTGATGGGCAAAGGCGATTTTTCGATGTGTTCGTTGCAGGTCAGCAAGAAATCCAAACCCGTGTACATTAACGACGGCGAAACCGCAAGCGGTGAGCGCAATCAGGACGCCACCCTCCCGCTCACTTCTGCGAATTACACGGTTGGCGATTCGATCGTATCGCGTGTAGATGCCAAAACTACCGTTGCAGATTTCCTTGCAAAATTTGATCAGAGCGGTCTTATTGTAACGGATGCAAACGGAAACATCCTCACCGATACCGATATTGTCGCAAGCGGCATGACCGTCAGCTATGCCGACAACAGCTATTGCTACACCATTGCCGTGACCGGTGATGTCAACGGCGACGGCGCATTAACATCCGCGGATGCCCGTGCCGTTACGAAAGCAACGGTTAGCTCCGATTCACTTTCGGATTGGCAACAGCTTGCCGCCGATTATGACAACAATCAATCCGTGTCCACCGCCGATGTGCGTGCGATGTTGATTTCGTTGACTAAATAATAAAAAAGAGACCCGATCGGATGATCGGGTCTCTTTTTATGTTATATTCTCAAGAATCGTTTGCAACTCTTCCCATTGTTCCATCAGTTCCAGAAGTTGCTCATCGCAGTCTTCAACGATTTTGGAAAGTTCCATTACCATTTCAAAGTTTGCCGCCGTTTCAGGCAACGACAGCTGATCCTTTGCGGATGCCGCTTCTTCTTCAAGCTGTGCGATCTGTTGCTCCACAAGGCGCAACTGCGCACTGGTCTTTCGCCTGAGCTCAGCGTTTTCGCGTTTTTGCGAGCCTCCTGCCGCTTTTGGTTTTGCAGGTTCTTCTGTCACCGTTTGACGCTTTTTATCGCGTTCCAGGCGTTCACAGAGGGCATCATAGCCGCCTTCAACCGAAACCGTACCATGCGGCGTCAGATAAATCATCCGACGCGCCATACGGTTAATGAAATAGCGGTCGTGCGATACAATCAGCATGGTGCCGTCATACCCTGAAAGCGCCTCTTCAAGAGCTTCGCGGGACGCAATATCCAGATGGTTGGTCGGTTCGTCCAAAAGCAACAGATTACCGCCTGCCAGCATTAACTTCAGAAGAAGTAACCTTGCGCGCTCTCCGCCGCTTAAAAGTCCGACAGGCTTGAATACATCATCCCCGCGGAACAAAAACGCCGCCATGGCACTGCGGATCTGTGTCTGCGTCATTTGCGGATAGCAGTCCCACAGCTCGTCAATCGCCATTTTCTCGTCACAAAGACCACTCTGGGTCTGATCGTAATACCCGATTGACACATTGGATCCGAGCCGCACAAAACCGCGATCCGCCTGCAGTAAACCATTGATGATCTTCAGTAAGGTAGTTTTGCCGCAACCGTTGGGACCATACAAAAACACACGCTCCCCACGGCGCAAATGCAGATCCACATTCGCAAAAAGCGTTTTTTCGCCAAAGGATTTTGCCAGCTCTCCCGCCTCGATCACTTCGTTGCCGCTGGTTTTCTCAGCAGTAAAATCAAAGCGAATAGATGCCAGTTCATCTTCCGGCACAACCAACTCCGCTTTTAATCGTTCCACGCGTTTTTCACGGCTTTCCGCCGCACGGATACTCTTTTCGCGGTTCCATTGCTTAAGAAGCGTAATATTATCCTCAATACGGCGGATTTCGCGCTGAGCGTGAACATAATGCTTGCGCTCGATCTCCATGTCCTGTTGCCGCTTTTCTTTGTGAGCGGAATAGTTGCCATTCGTAACATAGAGACGACCATTGGCAAGTTCCATCGTTTTATTGGTCACGCGATCCAGAAAATAGCGGTCATGCGAAATCACGATCATGGCACCGCGATAATCGCTTAAAAAGCTCTCGAGCCATTCCACCGCCGCAATATCCAGATGGTTGGTCGGCTCATCCAGAAGCAACAGATTGCTGTCGGATAAAAGCAAGCGCGCCATTGCGGCTTTGGAGCGTTGACCGCCGCTGAAGGTATCCATTGTTCGCGACAAATCCTGCTCGGAAAAGCCAAGACCGAGAAGCGCCGAACGCACGCGGGCACGGAAATACAGACCACCTTCCGCCTCAAACCGTTCACGAAGTCGGCTGTGTTCCTCAATCAGGCGCACATCCTCTGCAAACACAGGATCGGACAGCTTATCAAGCTGTGCTTCCAATTCCTTTTCCATGGCGATCAACGGCGTAAACACCGCCAGAACATCCTCAAACAGCGATACCGTCGCATCACCGCTCATATGCTGCTGCATATAGCCGATGCGCGCCGATTTCAGTTTGACAACCTGTCCTTCATCCGCGGTGACATCCCCTGTCAGGATATGAAACAATGTCGTTTTGCCGCACCCGTTTGCGCCGACAAGACCGACACGGCTTTTCTCCTCTACATCGAAGCTGACATCGCGAAACAGCGTTCGTTCACCGAAATATTTACTTAAATGATGGGCGCTGAGAAGCGGCATCATTCTTCACTCCTTAGATATCGGTTGCATAAAGATTATGTGCATTTGCGTCAAAGCGTTGCACATCTGCAGCGGGAAGGTACATAAAACCGTTATGTACACGACCGCCGTTTTTCACAAAGGAAACAAAACCGCGCTTGAGCGAGGTATTTGTTTCAACCGTTTCAAGATCAAAGCTTCCCGCATCGGTCTTGAACACAAACGAATAGAATCCGTCAGGTCCCGACGGCACGGGCGCTAAGTACAATTCACGGTTAAAGCGGTTGATGCCGCTTGTTTCGGGCAGCATCTCCACAAGCTGAGGACTGTACAGCCACGAGTAGCTTTGAATCGATTTCACATGCATATCGGGATAATATTGACCGAAAAACACCGCCGCCTGACGGAACGAATCCGCGGCATTGTCAACATTATACGGGATATCGGGAGGAATATGGAAGCTCAGCGCAGTATCACCACCGTCAAACGCTACCTCCCACTCCTCCTCGGAGAGCGACACATAGCGATCGGTCAGACGACCGTCGGGAGTGATCACCGAACCGTCAAGCTTTCCGCTTGCCTCCTTTGTTGTAAAGCGCACCATTTCCGCTGACCATGCAAACTGACCGAATTCGTCGATATCCCGCGCCGCAGTATACAGCATCAGCAATTTGCCGTCCGCTTTACGGCGAAGCATACGGTAGCCGGGCGGCACGCGCTCGGGTTCATAGCGGAACGCACCAAGCGAATACATCGTCGCAAATGCGCACACCGTGCGCCAATGAAACATATTCGGCGCACCAAACGGACCCGTACCATCCAGACGATCGCCGTTTGCCGCGCCCTTGTGCTGTGCAATCAGCTCTTCGGGGATGCCGCGCTCCCGTGCCTTTTTGACGCCGTTCATCAGAATTTTAATAAGGAGCGTCAATGCAAATGTGAAGCGGTACTCCTCAAGAGAAGGCGGTACAGGTTCTTTATAAAACTCATTTTCGCTCGGCAGACGATACACGCAAAGCACATAAAAGAGCAACTGAAATGCAAAGTGCAATTCTTCATCCGCCGCAATTTTTTCAAGGCAGACAAACACATCTTCAAAGCATTCTTTTGCTACAAAACCTTCCTCTGCAAGCTCATGAAGCTCGTCAACATCCAGCAACGGAAGTGTGCGAACAGTGTCCCATTCCTCCTGAAAACGCTCAAGCAGTCCCATATATTCTGCAGGCCATTCGTCAATACCGAGCACCTGCGCCAATCGTTCTGCTGTCATATAAAACTCCTCCTTATTCGAGCATTGTCAAAAATTCCGCTTCATCTATGATCCGTACACCAAGTTGTTGGGCTTTGACAAGCTTACTGCCCGCATCCTCGCCCGCAAGAACAACCGAGGTCTTTTTGGATACACTCGAAGAGGTTTTACCGCCGTATCGCTCAATCAACTCGCTCGCCTCAGAGCGGGTCATCGTCGGCAAGGTTCCCGTCAATACAAAAGTCATTCCCGCAAAGCGGTCATCAGCTTTCTCGGTGGTATCAACCATGTTGACGCCTGCTTCTCGTAAGCGGTCAACAAGCTCGCGCGAAGACGGTCTTGCAAAGAAATCCACCACACTCTGCGCCATCACTGCGCCGAAGCCGTCAATCTCACTCATTTGCTCCACCGTCGCGTCAACGATCGCGTCCATCGACCCAAAATGAACCGCAAGCAATTTTGCCGCTTTCTGTCCGATGTGACGGATGCCGAGCGCATACACCACGCGGGCAAGTTCATTCGTCTTCGACTGTTCAATCGCCGCCACCAGATTCCGTGCCGAGGTTTCGCCCATTCTATCGAGTGCCGCTACACGATCAAGCGGCAAGTCATACAAATCATAAGGATGACTCACAATGCCGTTTTCGACCAATAATTCGACAACAGCAGGTCCGAGTCCCTCAATATCCATCGCATCCCGTGAAGCGAAATGTACCAGATTGCGGATGCGCTGAGCGGGGCAATCGGGATTGTTGCAACGAATTGCCGCTTCTCCCTCATCGCGTTCCAATCCTTCACCGCAGGATGGGCAAACTGTCGGATATACAACCGATGCCGCTGTATCGCTGTGCGCAAGCACACGAACGACCTCGGGAATGATCTCACCTGCCTTGCGCAACACAACCGTATCACCTAAGCACAAGCCTTTTTCCGCAATGAAATCCGCATTGTGAAGTGTGGCGCGACTGACCGTAGTGCCTGCCAGTGTCACAGGTTCAAACACACCGATCGGCGTTACAACGCCCGTTCTGCCGACCTGAAACTCCACATCCAGCAGTGTCGTCTGCTTTTCCTCGGGCGGGTATTTGAAAGCAACCGCCCATTTCGGATATTTCCCCGTCGTACCGAGTTGGTCACGATGCGAAAAATCATCTACTTTGATCACAGCGCCATCCATATCGAACGACAAAGACGCGCGCGCATCGCCAAGCCGTCGCACTTCCTCAATTGCTTCTTCGATTGTATTGGCCGTAAAAGCTGTCGGGATCACGGGAATACCCAGCTCACGCATCAGATCGATTGACTGAACATGTGAGTGGATGTCCGCGCCTTCCACAAGCTGTAAATTAAACGCAAACATATCCAGTTCGCGTTTTTTTGTAACCGACGGATCCTTTTGCCGGAGCGAGCCTGCCGCCGCATTGCGCGGGTTTTTGAACAGCTTTTCGCCGTTTTCCTCCTGCACGGCAACGAGCCTTGCGAATGTATCGCGAGACATGTACACCTCGCCGCGCACAATCACACGCGGCAAGGCCGTTTTCAGAGTGTGAGGAATACAGCGAATCTGTAACAGGTTGGCGGTAATATCTTCACCCACCTCACCTGTACCGCGCGTGGCACCGCGCACAAGCTTGCCGTTCACATACTCAACCGCAACCGATAACCCGTCAATTTTCGGCTCTACAACATACACAGGCGATGCAACCGTTTCGCGTACGCGGCGGTCAAACGCCAATAATTCTTCCTCCGAAAACACATCCTGTAAGCTTTGGAGCGGAACTTCATGAGTAACCGGTGTGAACAACGCCGATACAGCGCCGTGAACCCGTTGTGTATAGGAATCGGGCGTAATCAGTTCGGGATATTGTTCTTCAAGCTTTTTCAGCTCGCGTGTGAGTGCGTCAAACTCATCATCTTCAATTTCCGGCGCATCCTGATTATAATACCGATCACTGTGATAATCGATGATCGCACGCAATTTTTCTATACGATTTTTTGCTGCATCAAAATCCATAGCCTTCACTCCGACACATAATCTGTATTTTATTTATTATATCACAATCGCCCTCGCTTCACAAGCCATTTTCACAAAAAACGCGACCGTGAAATTCACGATCGCGTTTTCAAAGACAGTTTATAAAGTTGTAAATGTGAATGTGTCATCTGCATAATCCACGACAACACACCCACCTGCCTTAACAGCGCCTTCCAGGATCTTTTCCGCCAGCGGATCTTCGATCTTCGACTGAATGGCACGGCGAAGCGGGCGCGCACCGTAAACAGGATCAAACCCTTGTGCGGCAATCGCTTTCACGGCTTCCTGTGTCACTTGAACTGTCATATCCAGATCCGCCATACGACGCTTTAAGGACTCCAGCATCCGCACGGCAATTTCCTCAATCTGCGGCTGAGTCAGCTTGGAAAACACGATGATATCGTCCACCCGATTAATAAATTCAGGCCGAAACAACTGCTTCAGATCGGCAATCACCTGCTCACGCACGCGAACCTCATTGGTGTCTTCCGCTGAACCGCCACCGAATCCAAACGATACGCTCTGCTCGGTCAACCGACGGGCACCGACATTCGAGGTCATAATAATAATCGTGTTTTTAAAATCAACCCGACGACCCTGTGAATCGGTCAACACACCGTCATCCAGAATCTGCAAAAGCATATTGAATACATCGGGATGCGCTTTTTCAATTTCATCAAACAGCACCACCGAATACGGTTTGCGACGGATCTTTTCGGTAAGCTGACCGCGCTCATCATAACCGACATAACCCGGAGGCGAACCGACAAGACGCGACACCGTATGCTTTTCCATATATTCGGACATATCCAGACGGATCATCGCGTTTTGGTCGCCGAACATCACCTGCGCAAGCGCTTTGCACAGCTCGGTTTTACCGACACCCGTCGGTCCGAGGAAAATGAACGAACCGATCGGTCGTTTGGGATCTTTCAACCCGACACGACCGCGGCGAATGGCACGCGAAACGGCGCTGACCGCTTCTTTCTGACCGACAAGCCGTTCGTGCAGAATACTCTCCATTTTCAGTAAGCGAGTGCTTTCTTCTTCGCTCAGCTGTGTCACAGGGATGCCGACCCAATCGGATACGATCTGTGCAATATCCTGCGCATCGACCTGTCCGGTGATACCGGAATTTTTGTCCTGAAACTGTGTTTCCAATTCCTTGAGCTGCGCTTGCAGTTCGCGTTCCTCATCGCGCAAGGTTGCCGCGCGTTCAAAATCCTGTTCATTGACCGCCGCTTTCTTTTCCTCTCCAAGCTCTTTGAGCTTCTCCTCAATCGCACGAAGATCAGCAGGCGGTGTAAACGCTTGCAAACGCACCTTTGAAGCAGCCTCATCAATGAGATCGATGGCTTTATCAGGCAAAAACCGATCGGCAATATAGCGAGAGGACAGCTTTACCGCCGCCGTAATGGCTTCATCGGTGATCTTGACCTTGTGATGCGCTTCATATTTATCGCGAAGACCAAACAGAATCTGTACTGCTTCTTCTTCGGTCGGTTCGCCGACTGTGATCGGCTGAAAACGGCGCTCCAATGCGGCATCCTTCTCAATATGGCGACGATATTCTTCAATCGTGGTTGCGCCGATGATCTGAAGTTCTCCGCGTGCAAGCGAAGGCTTCAGAATATTCGCGGCATCCACCGCACCTTCTGCCGCACCCGCACCGATGATGGTATGCACCTCGTCAATAAAGAGGATAATATCCCCTGCTTTGATTACCTCATCCATCGCATTTTTGATGCGTTCCTCAAAATCGCCGCGATATTTGGTGCCCGCTACCATACCTGTCAAATCCAGTGTGACCACGCGTTTTCCGCGAAGAAGCTCGGGCACTTCATCCGATGCCACCTTACGGGCAAGCCCTTCGGCTATCGCTGTTTTACCGACACCCGGTTCACCAATCAGACAAGGGTTGTTCTTTGTGCGGCGGGATAACACCTGAATCACACGATCAATTTCTTTTGCACGACCGATTACAGGATCAATCTTCCCTTCACGCGCAAGCTGTGTCAGATCGCGACCGAACTGATCGAGAGTCGGTGTTTTGCTGTTACTATGCGACGAAACCGGCTGTGATTTTCCATATTCCTGCGGATCGGTATTCGGCTGGACAGACCCGATCATATTCTGCGCCACTTCATCCGGTCGCACATTCATGGAAGTAAGCAGGCGCATTGCTACACTTGACAGATCGTGGAACACTGCCAGTAATATATGCTCTGTGCCGACATACCCCGAGTGAAGTCTTGCCGCTTCCATCACGGCAAGCTCCAGCGTTTTTTTGGACCGCGGTGTTAAATCAGCCGGTGATAACCGTGTAGGATATCCCGCAGGCTCTGCCGCAAGAATACGCTGTGCATACTCTTCCGCCTGCACCCCCGCGGCATTCAGTGCTGTTACCGCCACGCCGCTTCCTTCGTGCAACAATCCGAGCACGATATGCTCCGTACCGATATAGGTATGACCGAATTCCTGCGCGGCTTTTATAGCAAAATTCAAAGCCGTATTGGCTTTTTGTGTAAAACCGTTGAAACGATACATATACCTCATTCCTTTCCGAGCACATCCCGAATAGTCTGTGCGCGCAGTCTGTCGCGGTCTTCAGGCGGCAGATCTTTGTTCGCCTGAGACATCAGACATCCGGGATGTATATCGCTGACAAGTGCTGTCACGGTATCCACCGAAACCTCTTTGATTAGTCCCGTCACAACACCGACACGCACATTGGAGAGTAAGTTTAATGCTTCTTCATTTGAAACAGAGCGTGCATATTTCAATAAGCCGTATGAACGCCATACGCGGTCTTCAAACGCGGAATTTTCCAAAAGCTGTTCCCTTGCCGCTTGCTCCTGCTTCATGATCTGCTGAGCAATGCCATTCAGGTTTTCAATAGCCGCCGTTTCGGAAATGCCAAGCGTCACCTGATTGGACATCTGATAAAACGCACCATGCGACTTGGAACCTTCGCCGTAAGCACCGCGGATGGTCAACCCGAGTTTGGATACATTTCCCGAAAGCTGACGGATCGCACCGCGATCCTGCAAAGCAGGCAAATGCAGCATCAACGAAGCGCGCATACCCGTTCCCA
>JAZRTC010000053.1:0-27455 GCA_045651865.1 Acutalibacteraceae bacterium | reverse complement strand
AGATATGCAAAATACGGCGCGGCGGTATGGTCGTAGTGGTTGTCTTTCGAGTGGTCGTTGCTACCGTTGTAGTGGATGATAAAGTCGTCCCCACGGTTGTCAGCGTTGTTGTGACCGTTCTTGTGGTTGTACGCGTGGCGGTCGTGGATGTCAAACGCCGTGTGGTCGTTGTGGTAGTTGTAGTCGTCGTTGGATAGATCACCTCAAGCTCTGCTCGGATCGGATGTGTGTCATTGTAGATATCGACAAGCTCCTCGATCTCAGCATCCCCGAACAGCATCGCACTTTGCACATCACCCGTGGTTGTTTGCTGTACAGCATACACGCTCAGCACCTCGCGCCAGTTGTCGATATTGTTCAACTGCAGATCCAGCTCTGTGTAGCGATAGCCGCGTTTAGTGTCGCTGATCCGTTTCTCAAGATCCGTATTGACCGCCTCAACCGCCTGTGCAATCACAGCCGCTCCGCCCGTCGTGTCGTCACTCACGGGTGTCACGGGTGTCAAGATCCCTGCAGGCGTTGTGAACAAGAACGCAAACGGTGTCACGAGCAATCCGACTACTGCAACGATCGCGACGATTACGCCCCCAACCTTCATTGTGTATCACTCCTGTCCTGTAGGAAGAAAAAGCGGAAGGGTGTTCCGCTTTTTATCTGCCGCCTGCCGAGCCGAACAATGCCGCTTCATACGGCAATGTACCGACTTCCATATAGTATTTGTCTGAGCCCGCTTTCAACAAGCAATGACGCTTTCGGCTGTATTTGATTGCTGCCGCCTCACTTTCTTCCAGTCCGAGCAAACGGTGCATTACCGTCGGATCGACATCTCCGAGATGGAATATAAATTTATGCGGCGGGAGCTGCAGCAGAGCCGAAGTGATATGCACGACTTCGGGATCATCAAACTCACCGAGGTTTTGCGTAATAAGTCCAAGAATACCCTCATATTTACGATCGCGTTTTGCATAGTTGCGAAGCCACAGCATCAATATCGGATTGCGACGATCGATCATCAGATAAAATTCCTCGACCAAAAATGCTTGCTTTTGCTTGGGATCGGCAACGAGCTTGTTCATCACCCAAGTCATTATATTAAACATTACCGCCGCCATACGGTTTTGCGAACCTTGCAACAGCGTTTGCAACTGGAAATTGATAACTTGACTGTTCGGCACATTGGTAATGCCGTTGAAAATTGCCGCCATCGAACCGTCATAAACCTCACGGAGCTTTAGCATAATGCCGCGAAGATCCTCCATATCAAACTCGGGATGCTTCTCTCGATCGAACACCGCTTGCTCCTTTTTGATATATTCAAACAGAGTTCCGAAAGTCGGATAATCCTCTGCAAGTGCCTTACGCGGATCAAACGCATCGTCAATCCCGTATTGTGCATAATGCTCACGCAGAAGAATAGACATTACATCAAGCTCGCGATCGGTGATCGACGGAAACAGCACTTGCAGAAACTCTCTGAGCCACGACAAATGTTGCTTGAGCGCCACGCTTTCCTTGAATGCTTGCGGGGTAAATTCATCCTCCAAGTCCTCCTCACGCTTGGCGACTATTCGCACCTCAAGAGGATTGATGATATATCCGCCGATACCACATTCGATGTTACTGCATCCCATTCCCCGAAATAAATCACCGCACTCATTTTCGGGATCAAGCATATACACCGATACACCTTTGGCGATCAACTGTGCTACAATCTTTTTAACAAGATAGGATTTGCCTTGTCCGGGGTTGCCGATCACAAGGAAATTGCCGCTTGTAATCGTATCGTCCCGCAGGAACGGATCCCATATCACGGGACCGCGAGAAGCTGTCCTGCCGATCAGCAATCCTTGATCGTCCACCTTCTTCGAGGAAGTGAACGGATATAACGCGGCAAAGGTACTGGACGGCATCTGTCGTGACAGCGTGATCTCATTCTTTCCGAACGGTAACATTGACAAAAAGCCCTCGCGCTGTTGATAGATCAGATCGTCCTTCGTGATGCCGTATACAAGCAACAAATTCTTGAGCCGTTCCATACGCCGCTCAAGTTGTTCTTTATTTGAGGCATACACTTCAATAAGGATCGTAACCTCAAACATACGCTCGTTGTTATCGAGGATCGCCGCATACGCTTCGCGCAGCTTCTCCTGCTCCTTGTCCGCCTCCGTCTGATCGGTCGCCTTTCGACTGCGTCCTTTCGCTTTGGAATTAAGGCTCTGCTTATCTACAAGTGCTTTGACATCGTATTTTTTAAGTGGCACAAGGTCGATCATCACCGATGTATTCTCAAGACATCCGAGCTGTCGCAGAACGCAGTCGCGATTAAATTCCGAAGGATAGTTGCGGATCGCCACCGTCTTACGAAGAAAATCGTTCTGCTCACAGTATCTTGTGTTGAATACTTGACGATAAGGGAGCAACATTTTGCGTGTTTCTTCTTTGACAATGGCATCTCTATCTACCATCTTCGGGCGCTTTCGCTTTTGTTGTACTTCACAGCGTTGCTGATAGGTCAGCTCGATCTGCTGATTGAACTCGGCAAGCGTAAAGGTCGTATACTCTCGCAAAAGGAAATTGCGCAGCACCACGATCCATTCCTCGCGCTGTGCGATGTAAAACGGCATACAGTCGCGCAGTCGCGTGCAGAACAACTCAAGGTGGGAGCGTTCCCGCACGGTGAGACGCATATAAAACGCGCGCTCAACCGCCGCGCTCTCCGCTTCCATTCCGTCGAGCTGTTTCAAGATATCCTCGTATACAAACTCATATTTCGGGTTTTGTGACATCAGCTCCTGCTGATATCCGCGAATGTGACCGAGACCTTCCGTTTTATCCATAATGAAAAAAGACGGTACGATCTGTTCCGATCCGTCAAGAAGCGTCTGCAAAAACGCTTCCTGTTCAAGCCGTTCCTGCAGACCGAGGATCTCCATATTTTTGGGCGACATCCGAAGCAGATAATGCTCCCGTCGTGCCGCACCGGCTCCTGTTTCAATATGATCGTCAAACAGCTCAAAATCCAGCCACGAGGCTTTCGGCTGTGTAGGTTTACCCATCACTCTCACGCTCCTTTCGCTTTTGAGTCAACACATAGGTCTGCGGCGTCCAGTAATAATGAATTACCGCTTTAAAGAAATCGGCGCCGCTGTAATCATCAATGCGATACGCCATCATTCCATAAACAACAGGAATCGTGAATAAATACAGCAGGCGCATATTTCTTGATGACACAACAATCATCACTATAAACCCGAACATCGCCAGCAGTATTCCGATCGTTTTGCCATCCAGTCCGCCAAAGCGGGTTGCTTTGCTCATTTTAGGCGGGATGATATATTGTTGTTTTTTATCCATTGCATACCCTCCTCAAGATCACGCGCCGACTATGCGCGGGAGCATTATAGCGGCAGTAGATGCAAAACGGCCGAGCGCACCGCTGCCGTTTTGGTTGGCATAGCCCCATCGTTTAAGTGCCGTTGGCACGATTGATGCACCGAGCAATGCCACACCGGCTACGACAAGATGACCGCCTCCTGTAAAAGAAGTGGCAAGCTCCGTGATGCCGAACTCGTAAAAAATCAGTTGCAACGAAAAAGCGATGCGCGCACCAATCATATCTCTGCCCCATTCCGCAATCGCATTGCTATTGCCTCCCGCAACATCGAACACATACATATAGCCTGTAAGGATCTGTACAAGGAGGATCACATATTGACGCAGGATCGTGAGAAGCATTATGATGGTGCAAACAATCGCTATAACCACAATTAAAACCTCAAAAACGCTGGATGTTGTGGCATTGAGGGTGATACCGTTTAATCTGCCGGGTGCAACATTGAAATTAGAAGTAATCAGATCCGCTAGATATACCATCAGTTCGTGAGACGATAACACAACAGGTCTGCAGAACAACAGCAGAGCATACGCTTTTATCACATCCCAAAACTGATCAACAAATGCACCGCCCTCGCCGTGCATTTGCTTTTCCGCTTCACTTATCAGACGCTTCACAAAACCAACAGCAAGCATCAAGCCACCAACAACTTCAAAAAATCTCAGCAATCCCGACACAAAAGAATGATCGAAAAATGAGTTTTGAAGAAGTTGAATACATACATCAAACAGATCTACAAGCCAGTTCACCACATTGCTAAAGAACCATTGCTGTAAATATGCAAAAAATGCTTCAAACAGCATTGTCATAACGCTCTACCTCGCTATCAGACGGGAGAACCGCCACCTGTACCGAACATCGCCGGTCCCCACACAGGAAACGCCGCAAGAACCACAATTACCGCAATCGTAATACCTATACCCCAACCGAGCTTTCCGGGATCGTCGCCCTTGCTGTGTTTCACAGCTGCAAGAATAATCAGCACAATCAACACAATAATTGCTGCGGTCACACCGATCGGCACAACCACCGAACTGACAATTTTATATGCACCCGATTGAAGCGCGTCCTCCGCCGCTTCAAGTCCCGAAAAAATATCTGCCGATGCAGGCATTGCAAAACTGACAGCAAGCATCAGCACAGCTGCAAACAGCGCCACCACCTTACGCATCCAATTTTTACGCAAATTCATAGCGAAAACCTCCTAATTGAAATTCCTTGTTTTGATACGCCAAAAGCGTATCGTTCCAATCCTTGCCAACAGGCGGAAGATGGCGTATGATTTGATGCTCTGCACCGAAGCTACGCTCAAGCGCAGCAAATATCTTATCGCCGCCCTTGTCGTTGTCAACGCATACAATAATCCTCGACAGCGCGGTATGATCCTTCTTGTACTGCACAAGCGCACTTAACGATGTACCACCGAGGGCAAGATAGGTCAGCTCACGCCGACGCAAATTGCCGTCTTTACGCATTACAAGCGTGGCATACGACAACGCATCGATCGGCGACTCAAACACATAAACCGTGTCCTGCTCCGTGCCGAGCATCTGCCACGCAAACCTCTTGTCCGAGTTTTCTTCTTCTCCGCGATATGCCTTATAGGTGCTTGTTCCGCGCTTAAAACAATAGCGCGGAACACCATCGACATACCGTACAAACACGGCGTTATGGTATTTCGCGCTCTCATACAGGGTATCATCACCAAGCAACTCCCGCACGATCGAAGGCGCGATCCCGCGAGTCTTGGTTAAGTACGCATATACACGGTTGTGTGTATCGTTCCGCGTCGGCAGCACAAATTCTCCGCGCTCACGCTCCGCTTTACGGGCGATCGGCTTGATCCGATCGGCGGGATATTCCTCTGTCAGTTCTATCACCGCATCGGGAAAGCTCTTACCTTCATACTTCATAAGAAAGTCGATCGTATCGCCTCCCATATTGCCTGTGTTCCATTTCCACAGATTATGCTCAAGCGAGATCACCAAGCTGTCGTGTTCCGCAAGCCGCACATAATGTGCGCCGTCGCGTTTCAGCTCATAGCCGCGTTTTTCAAGATAGTCGATCAGCGGCACGGCTTTTGCCCGGGCAATCTGCTCGTCTGTCATTTTAGATGCCATCTTCTCACCACCTTTCTTCGTAAAATAAAAAAAGCGGAACACCCTTCCGCTTTTTCTATATTCAATACATTTTGCTGTAAACAGAGAGGCACTACCGCTTAATGATAATGCCTCTCTGTGTTATGCAACGTGTTGCAAAAAGCGGAAGGGTGTTCCTCTTTTTGCTTTACACCTCAGCGAGTGGTACGCGTACCACTCGCTTTAGTTGTCTGACTCAAAACTCTTTCTGCGGCGGATCATCACCACAAGCAACGTACCCGAAGTAGCCAAGCAGATAATCGCCAAGCACAACGCCATTTGAATATTGCTCTGCAAATCACCCGTCTGAGGAGTTGCAGGAGCAGGCGTGTGTGTATTCGTAATGTCAAATCCCATCACGGTAGCAACATAATCTTTCACACGATCTTCCTTGACGGTGTAGTTGATCTTCACACCGTTCTCATACGCAGGCAGATCCGCAAATTCAAATGCCCACACATCGGGAGTGACCGCCGTGCCTGCATTGACAACCACGCTGTCAACCTCGCGCTCGCCTGCAAACAAACGAACCGTTACTGCTTCGGGGCGAAGCTCCGCAGCGTTACTGCCGTCATTCCAGATCTTACGACCGCTGATCGTGATCGTTTCGATTTCGTGCGTATTTGTCAGATTGAAGCCGTCAATTTCCTTGGTATAGCCTGCAACAGCATCCTCGTCGATCGTCCATACGATCTCCGTGCCGCCGTCACGGTACTTGTGCAGTCCCGTCCAAGAATATGCCCAACCGTCCGCTTCGGTCACGGTCTTCTTGTCATATTCCACACCGTCGGCATACAGATACACGGTGATCTGATCAGGTCTCAGCCCATCACGGTCATTGTCGTCGATCCAAGTCTTTGTACCCTCCACATCAGTCGTGGCTGTTTCGTGGGTATTGGTAATATCGAAGCCGTTGATCGCGGTCGTATACCCATCAACCGCATCTTCTGTTACCGTCCATACGATCTCGACGCCGCCATCGCGGTAAACATCGACCTCGCTGAACTCATACGCCCACACGCCGTTTTCATCGGGCTTGACTTCCAAGCTCTTGAACTCCACACCGTCGCGGAACAAGCGCACGGTGATGCTGTCAGCTCTCAAACCGTCACGATCATTGTCGTCGATCCAAGTTTTTGTGCCGGTGATGTTTTTGGTCTGCGGCACATAGGTGTTGGTGATATCATAGCCGTTATAGGTGGTTGTGTACTGATCGACCGCATCCTCTTTCACTTCGTAGACAATCTCTATACCACCGTCACGATAGCGATCAAGCTCCGTCCACTCATATGTCCAATTATCGGCTTCGGTCACGACTTTGTTGCCGATCTCCACGCCGTCCGCATACAGACGCACGGTGATCTGATCGGGACGGATGCCGTCTTGGTCGTTGGCATCGACCCACGACTTCATACCCGCAACGGTCACCGTTTTGGGCGAATAGGTATTCGTAATCTCATAGCCTTTATAGGTTGTTCGATAATTCGGCACACGTTCCTCTTGAATTCTCCAATTGACGCGCAAGCCGCCGTCTTCATAGCGGTCAAGATCCGTCCATTCATACGCCCAGCCCATTTCAGCCGTCAGTTCCACGCTGTCATACAGTTCGCCATCACGATAGAGGTTGACCGTAATGCTGTCGGGACGAACGCCGTCTTGGTTATCGGCGTCATCCCAAATCTTCGTAACGGGTATACGGGTCGTCTCGGTCACGTGCGTATTGGTGATATCATAGCCGTTGTAGGATGTGATGTATTTCGCGACCGCATCCTCGGAAATGGTGTAAACGATTTCCGTGCCATGGTCGCGATACTTGAACAAATCGGTAAACTCGTACTTCCATTCGCCATCGGCGTCCGCCTTAACTTCCACGCTGTCAACTTCCACGCCGTCTGCATACAGACGCACGGTGATCGACTTCGGGCGGTATCCATCCTGGTCGTTTTTATCATCCCACGTCTTTGTACCGGCAACAACGATACGCTCCGGCTCGTGCGTGTTAATGACATTCCATCCGTCATAGTAGGTATCGTAACCCGCGATCTTATCCTCGGAAATGGTGTAAACGATCTCAATGCCGCCGTCACGGTACTTCGGCAGATTTGTCCATTCATACGCCCACTCGTCCGCTTCGGTCACGGTCTTGGCGTCAATCTCCTCGCCGTCGGCGTAAAGACGGATCGTGATGCTGTCGGGACGGGTGCCGTCGCGGTCGTTATCATCATCCCAATCCTTTGCATCCGCAAGCGTCATAAGCGCATTGGTATGCGAGTTGATAATATCAAAACCATTATACGAGGTGGTATATTCGGGGACAGGCACTTCCTCAATGGTGTAGTTTACTTCCGTGCCATCATCGTTGTAGATCGGCACGCCCTTAAACTCATACACCCAATTCGTTTCTTCGGAAGCGGACACTTGACCGTACAGCTCGCCGTCTGCGTACAGATTGACAAAGATCTGTGCGGGACGGACGCCGTCACGGTTATTGTCGTCCACCCACGTCTTTGTACCCGAGATATCCTTCGTGCCTGTGGTGATCTTGGTATTTGTTACCACAAAACCGCTTGTGGCATTGCCGGTGATCGAAGAGGTGTAACCGTCAACCGCATCCTCTTTCACCGTATAGGTGTAGCTGTTGCCGTTGCTGTCAACCAGCGGCATATCCTCAAAAACGCCCTGCCAATTATTCGCGGCACTTAAGGTCACCGCTGGGAAAAGGATCATATTCCCGCGTTTCAATCTCACAGTCACAGATGCAGGCGGCTCGGTCGTCTTCTCCCAAACCTTTTTCACGGGGATATCGATCGTCGGCGATGCGCCTGTTTTCACGGCGATATAGCCTGCTTGCGGGTCGGGAACAGCCGAACTGACGACACATTGCGCCGTATCACCGTTGGCAAGATTGCCGCCGTACACAAGCATCGACTGTGTCGTGGAGGTGTTAAAGCCGTGGTTTTTGTTGATACGACTGCTTGTAACCACACCCGACAGCGGTGTTTCTGTCCACAGCGTCAGCGTATTGCCGCTGCGGGACACGTTCACCGTTTTACCACCCGACGTGAAGCTTGCGGGCAGATTCATACTGCTCAGCAAGCCCGTTGTGTCCGTTAAGGTTGCTTGGAAGTTCGTTCCGTTCCAATTGAGCGTGATGGGATTAGCGGTAGCATCCACTTTGTTTTTGTAAAAAATGCTCGGAATATCATCGAACGATTTGAGCGCGTCCACAAATGCACCGTACCGCGCATTATACAAATTTGCTTGATCCTGCGTCGCCGCATTATAAAACTGATTTTGCAGGGTCGTTTTGCCGTTGATCACATTACCCGTCAGCGGATCACGGATGCCGCAGATGATCTCCCAGATAATGATATTATGGATCGCCTGCGTATCGGGGTCTTTGCCGGAATTCAGATGGTCGGCAATCGCGGCGGCACGATAAACGCCTAATTCGATATTATCGTGCTTAGATGATTTGCTTAACTCCGACCAATACTTATTGGTTGCGGCTGAATCGATGGTGCTTTCGTCGCCGAGCTCCGCACCGGGTTCGACACAGTAGGCAAGCGTTTTACCGTTGTTGACACGGAACACCCACACACATTCTCCCGCTTCCTTGACAATGGATGCCGCCGTGTTTGCTACACCCGCCGAGGTGAACGGCACGATCATCGAAATGTTGTTCTTGGCAACGATGTTCGAGCCAATTGCGGTCGGTGTCTGCGGCGCGGCAAGTGCGCTGATCGGCACAACGCCGAGCAACAGCACTGCACATAGCAGCACGCTGAGCAACGATCTCATACAATGCTTCATTTGTACATCTGTCCTTTCCTGGATAAAATAATCTATATAAAACGCCATCTGCCTGGTTTCCCTTTAAAGAAAACCACGCGACCGGCGTGAATGTTCTTCAAAAGGAGCAACAGCTTCACATACACATTGCTCCAAAAAGGACAAAAGAAAAAGCAGAGAAATCGCTTTCTCTGCTTTTAGAATGTTTTAATTGTTAATGCAAAATATAGATCCAGTAATCACAATCGAACATATCAACTTCGCGGACAACACAACGTGTTGGTGTTCCTTTTGGAAGTTCCCTCCACTCAATTGTACTATGAATACGTTGTCGCACCTGTTCTTTTATATCTTCCTCATTATCGGTGATTGCCCACTTGACAGGAGGTAAATACGCTGCTACTTCGGGCAAATAATCATCCGAATAGTCAATTACCATTCCCAAACTTTCCATATATGCATTTGCCCACGCTTCCATTTCAGCCGGTGTCATAGTCTGCGGCGCGGCAGTCGTCGTGGTAGGCTTCTGCGTCGTTGTCGTCGTAGGAGCTTTGGTCGTGGTGGTCGTGACCTTCTTGGTGGTGGTCGGTGCCGCCGTGGTCTTCTTGGTGGTCGGCGCGGCGGTGGTGGCTTTGGTCGTCGCCTTTGTAGTCGTTACAACGGGTGCCTTGCTTGTAGTCTTCGTGGTGGCTTTCGAGCTGACAGTCGTCTGCTTGGCACTTGACTTGGTCGTGCTACCGTTCGCCGCCGAGCTGCCCGTCGTTTTCGCCGTTGCCTTGGTGGTCGGTTCGGTGATGATCTTCGTTTCCACCGTACCGTCCGCCTTTGTCACCGTCACGATCTTCGTGGTGGTCGGCTTCGCGGTCGTGGTCGTACCACTTGCCTGTTCGTCCACCGACACGTTCACGCTGAGGATCGTTGTCGCCGTAGTCGTGGTGGCCACCGTATCGGTGTCACCACCTGCGCCGCTCCCCTTACAGCTCGTCAGACAGCTCGCCGCCATCAGCACCGCAAGCCCGATCGGCAACACTCTATGCAAACAGATCTGTGTCAATTTCATTCTTCATCTCTCCTTTTGAGTGTATCATATCAAATTCTTTTCTTTCGGTCAACAAAAAAGCGGAACACCCTTCCGCTTTTTTATTGTATCGGTTTGCCGAGTGCCATTGACACGATCTCGATCGCTTGGCAGATCTGTGTCGGCGTCGGTCTTTCGTCAAGCGTTCTCGCGTGACCTTTTAAATCCTTCCGATACTTCTCAAGGATCTCTAACGCTTCATTGATCGTCATTTATGCAACAGCTCCTTCTTTTTGTTGTTTTCGTTTTTCCCGTCTACGTGCATTGATCTTGTCGCGATGTGTTTCAAGGTATCGTCGCTTACGGGCTTTTGCTTTTTCGGGATGCGCGATGCGGTATGCTTTGTCATACGCCGACCGTGCTGCTTGCACCTCCGGACGTTGACGATGTTCTTTCTGCCTTTGCAGGATCTTCTCACGGTGTTTCGCATAATACACACGATCTGCCGCTCTGATCTCCTCACGATGCTTCTCGCGGTAATGTGAATGGTAATCGGGATTATTTGCTACCCATCGTGCCTGCCACGCTTTCCGTTTCCAATCCGTAGGAAGTACACAATCTTCATTCGGGCAATTCTCACAATCCAAGCGACACGGCGGCATTATGTCCTCGGGAATGCTCGGTGTTGTTGTTGATTTCAGATGCTTGTTGTACCAATCGCGCGCCCGTTGCCGATGTTTCTCGGGATCTTCCGCATATCGCTTTCTCTCTCTATCCGCCGCTCTTTGATTAAAATCACCAAACATCTTATTGTAATACTCATACAGTCGGTGATGCTGCAAGGTATGCTTCCTGCGCTCCCGAAAAAGTGTCGCTTCGTCGATCGGCTCTATCGGATCAAGATTAATGTGTTCTCGATAGATCGGATGTGCTTTACGATCTTCCGCCGACAAGGAACACCCCTCATACGTGCAGGACGGACAATCCATTTTGCACACCTTCACAGCGTCAAGCGACATTTGTTTGCACACAGGATGTAAGCGACAATGTGTGCGATATTTACAACATTGGTATTGCGGCATACGACACACGGGCGCACCCGGCACATAGATTGGAAGCTCTGTCATATACGCTCCGTCCTTTCGCGCAACACCGCTGCCAATTCATCAAGCGAGAGCTGCAGCGTATGCGCCACCAAAGCAACCGTTCGGAAGTTCGCGTTGCGCGTCACGCCGTATTCAAGGTTGTAGATCGTGCTGACCGGCAACCCTGTCATAGCGGCGAGCTTCGGTGCGCTCAAGTTTTGCTTCTTCCGTTCGGTTCGGAAGATCTGACCGAGGCGATTGTCCTCTTTCTCTTTCATTCTTGTTGCTCCTTTGAAGAATTTGAACGAACACCTCACTTGTGGTATAGTAAGTACCGGAGGTGTTTTTTATGTTGGATAAAATAATTGAAACTGCCAAAGATTTGCTCGATATGGGAAAAACAAAATATCTTGTGTATGCATTCTTGATAGCGCATATTACCGCATTTGTATTTTTAGAAGATAGCATACGACTTTGGGAGGAAATAATATCACACTATGTTAATACAACTGTAATGCTCTTTCTTCAGAACTTCTTCATTGTGACAATCCTGCTGTATTCTGCCTATTTGTTCCTTCGAGAAATAAGTGAACTTTTAGTCCATAGGGAAATAGGTTATTGGATTGACTTAAAACTTACAACTTTCGCGTGGCTTTTCTTTCTAGAGTATGTATGTTTTTCGCTCGCTCACGGCGTATGTGGTTTTTATGAATTTGTATTATGCTATGGCAAATCATTAAGCCTTTGGGTTCCTTTTGTCTGCTTTTTGATTGTCTTTGTGCCGAAAGCAATTTTTGATGAATACTGCAAGCGTCGCGAACAACGCTATAAAGACATAATAGATTGAAATAAACACCAAAACCGAAACATCTGCTTGTATCGGTAACCCATCCAGTAAAAGTGCCATCAAATAAACGCCCACCGCAATGCCTTCTGATACAATCCAAGTATTTGAGGAAGCACGACACAACAACAGACAAAGCGTTATCGCCAACGCATTGAGCAGAAGCAGACAAAAACGATGTTGTGCAAAAAACGGCAAGACCAACATCGCAGGGTGAATACATACTACTGCTGAAAAAACTGTAAACAGTTTCATTCCCAAGTGCGGCTTTTTTGACTCATTCATTCTTGTTGCTCCTTCCAAAAAAAGCGGAACAGCCTTCCGCTTTTTATTCGTCCGCCATATCGAGCAGCTTCGCAATTCGGTGGTTGTCTTTCAGAAACTCCACCGCTTCTGCGCGGTAGTCATTCGCTTGTGCGCGAGTGATCTCCAAGCCATCTGACACGGCACGGTCGATCGTGAACAGCTCGATCGCCATCGCGCCGATGAGCTGCGCCATCCGATCCACAGTGCGCTTCTCAAAGCGTCCGATCTCGGTCTTCACCGCCGCGTCGATCGCCGCCAAGATCGCATCGTTGAGCAACTGGGCTTTGTCGTTCATATACCCTTGATCGCAATACATCTGCGCGGCATCGTTCAGCACTTCGTTAAGCGAACAGCCTTTCTGAGCCGCCATTGATTTGAGCCTCAAATGCAATTCCGAGTTCAATCTTATCGACATTTTTGTTGTTTCCATACCTATTACCCTCTCGTTTTATACTGCCACCACAAAAAACGGCGGTGTAATGCGGTTTTAGATGGTTTTGCCACCACAACCGTATAATGATGCCACCGCATAAAATGGCGGTGTATACACAATTTTAAGCATCTTGCCACCAAGGTGTTTCAATGCGATAAAAACAATGCCACCAAACTTGCCACCATCCGCAAGTGGCTTTGCCACTTGCTGTAACGGGGCTGTGGTGGCACTCGTGCCACCACGCCTTTATCCTGCAAGAAACGCCAAAAGGGCGTTTCTTGGCTCTTATCCCTCTGCTTTGAAGGATATCCGCAAGCTACGCCCTTTTGGGTTCTTCGGTGGATCTTACCCGCCTATATATAGGCGATCCTATTTGATTTGTTTGGCGACAATCAACTTTTTTGTGCCGCCCGTCACCGCCGCTTTGCGTCGCTGACGGGCAAGGCTGCCTGCGGCAGCCGATGCCGTTAGGAAGAAAAAACACACCTACATTTCTCTCCCTCCACGGACGCCTGCTCCGTCCCAAAGAGCAGGCGCGGCTTACCTTTCAGCCCTTACGCCGTAGGAGAGAATCAAATGAAACTGTGTTCCTTATTGTTGAAAAAACTCCATATACGCGGCTTCAAAATCCGCAAGGATCACGTCTTCCCATTGACGACGAAGCTCGTCGTCAATGGGGTAAACAGCACCGCTTTTGTGGCGTACATTATATGCACGGTTCGGGTAGCTCACATACACACGCGCCCGCCCATTGATAACCCGTATCTCGTTAATTACAAGTACACCCTCAAGCACAATCGTACACATTCCAAGCACTTTATCATTCGGATCGGTTGCAAATTGCATCCACTTAATACTGGTGATTTTCATTTTCTCACTCCTCGTCCTCGCTTATGGATTGCTCCACAACGAGCGCATCCAATTCAAATTCAAATTGCAAATCTTTGATATCCTTTGCGATCCGATCAATCGCACAAATCAGATAATCGTAATCTCCGGGAAGGAGATACTGCATCGCTTCGGCGATCTTTACCCCGAACCCACTTGATGCTTTGGCAATCGGATCAAGCACCGCCGCTGTCACTTGACAGCTTCGATTTTTGGATGTGAACGCCGCCGACGGTCTTTGATTAGGAGCAACATCTTGCACATCTTGACGGATCAGATCATCGCGCACATCATTAAGTTCGCTCCAATTCTCTGCCGATTTTTTGGCGGCGATCTTCGCCTTCTCACACCACACACCGTCCACGATCGCCGCGCGGATCACACGCTCGGCGTCGGGATATTTGATGATCGCTTGCTGTCCGTCAAGACCGACCGCAATATTGTTGCGCGTTTTCGTGTAGCTGAAAAGACGACCGTCTTTGAGAAGAAGTCCTCCGCCCCCCGAATATCCGTTAGCCGGCTTGAGAAACCCGACCGCTTCTTTGGGTGTTGGAAACTTCTCACGGTAATATGTTTCCACTTTTGCGGCACTATATATTTTCTGCAACACTTCAAGTATTGTTTCTTCATCGGGCAAAAAAGCGGAACAGCCTTCCGCTTTTTTCGATGCCGTGCTTGCCGCCTCGGTAATACTCTTGACCGATCGGACATCCTCACCAGCACTCTCAAGCGCACGTTGGTATTTGCGGATCGACCTCGTGCTGACGCCAAGCAGTTCGGCAACACCCTTTTGGATGCCACCGCGATATTCGCCGCGCTCTTTCATTGCGATCAACGCCTGCTCTGCTTCGCGGCACAGCTCGAGCTTATCCGCCGCGCTGTATTCTCTTGTTTCAAGGTTTGCGGATAACAGAGCGAGTGTTTCTTCTTCCTCGCTCAGATCCTCGCGCACCATACACGGGATCAACGCCCAATGCAGGCACTCTGTTGTTGCCCGATATCGGCGCTCACCCGAAACAATGCGGTACTCGTCTTTTGCGGTGATATGATTGACAAGAAGCGGGTGGAGTATGCCGTTCACTTCGATGTCAGCGGCAAGCTCCGCAATTTCCTCGTCTGTGTCATTCTTGGCGGCGGTATTACGCGGATGCCGCACGATCTTCTCTGCAGGAAGCATCTGAAAGGTTGCTTTTGTTTTATCTTCAAACGCAGATATAAACCGTGTTGCCGCCGATCCTGTTGCTGTTTTTGCCATTTTTTTACACTCCTTATTTGATTGCATATAAAAGAAAAAAGCGGAACATCATTCCGCTTTTGAGATAAACCGTGCAAGCTCCCGATAATCTTCTGCCACCGTCGATCTCGACGCCGATACGAGCAATCCGCGTCTCTGATCCTGCGCGGCACGTGCCGCAACACATTCACGGATCTGCATCGGCAACACCTCAGCCTGCAGACCTTCGGCGATGCCGGGCAGTTCCTCAAGAAAACGACGAGAGAGCTTCGTGCGGGGCGACCATTTTGTAATGAGCAATTTTGGCGCGCCGATCGTCGGATTGGTATATTCCTTCACTTGACGGATCGTATCAATCAATGCGTTCAAACCGTCTTTGCTATAGGCATCCGCCGTCAGCGGCACAATCACCTCATTAGCGGCGGTCAATGCGTTAATAAGCAAGATGCCGAGTGACGGGTGCGTGTCGATCACGCAGTAATCGTAGTGATCGGCGATGGGAGTCAACGCCTTGCGAAGCAGCTGCTCTTTGCCGAGCTTCACGATCTGAGCATCTGCCGCAGACAATAGCGGATCACACGCCACGATATCTCCGAGTGCGGTCTGTTGGATCGCTTCAAGGATGGGAGATCCACCGCACATCACATCATACAAGGTCGTGGTATTCTCCACCGTCGCGCCGTATGTCGAGGTCGAGTTGCATTGCGGATCGCAGTCGATCAGCAACACTCTATGTCCTTGCTCCTGCAGTCCTTCGGCAAGAGCCATTGCTGTGGTCGTCTTGGCGACGCCACCTTTTTGATTTGCCAGTACGATTGTTTTCATTTCTTTACACTCCTTATTTGATTTGATAAATAGAAAAAGCGGAACAACGCTCCGCTTTTCAACTGGTTATTTGCAATGTTTCGATCGTTTCATCGGCTCGTTAGCATCTTCCTCGTGGATTTTCTGAGCAATCCCCAAACATATTTTAGACATTATTACAAGGATCGCTGTAATCACTAACGCGCCTGCGATTATCAAAATCACCACATTGGGATTTTCTGAAAGCATCTTAACCATCAGCTCAAAACTTAATGTTTCCATTTTCTTTTACTCCTCGTCCACGATTTCTTCACCTGTAACTACTGACGAACCAATGTTGCAGTATTCATATACATCGTAGAGCGGAGCGTAAAGAGTCTTTCCAAATGCACGGAAACGGTATCGTCCAACAACCGTAATCGTTCCTTGCTTCTCAAGTTGTTTTACTCTTTTATGGTCGATGCCGAAGATGTGTTGGTACACTTGACTGGAAACACCCACACCGTATCGCACGGCAAGATCTTTGGGAGATACACCGCCGCTGATCAGTTTGTCATAAAGAACGTCCTTTGTTTCTTTACCGTCAAGCGATATTCCTTGAGTTTCACACAGCTTGATCAGTTCTTTCTTCATAACATTGTTCTGAGTGCCTTTGTTGGCACAGATCTCTCGCCGTATATATTCATCGACCGTATACTCTTTGTTACCGCAAATGATTGTTCTGCTCATTCTTCATCTCTCCTTTTGCGGCATTTGTGGCAATCACAGTTGTCTAGGTGAATATGGTGGAATTGCGTCATAACATCGTAAATGGTTTCAGCGCAGTCCAAGCAAATAAATACACCATCGGGACTTGTGATACCTGCACCATTGGTATGAGCTTGACAGACAACACAATAGTTGTCGTTCGTGCTTTTTCTCCTACAAAGCGCTTGGAGAGTATACTGCTTCAAATCATCCGAAACGACTTTGCTTCGATCGGATATACGAACATCTTTTATTTTCATTATCCACCCTCCTTCAATATTGGCTGTGATTGTAGTGCTGTTCTGCTTCGTCCACAGAAGTCCAATCAAAGGTATTCTTCATTGAACGCACAACGCGGCGGATCTCATTGGGATCATAGCCGAGGTTCTCAAGTGCTTTGATCGCATATCCGACGCAGGCGTCATTGTCCCAAATTTCTGTGCCGTTTGCAATCGCATCCTGTAGTGCAGGATGTCCCTCGGCGGTTTGCATCAATTCTTTTACAGTCATTCTTTGCAACCCCCTTCGTCAGACTGCAGATCTTTGCGTAACACACAGTAGATGTTGACCGATACAAACGAAATCCTCTCCGAAATAATAACGCTTGATCGCTTTTTCAATTTCTTCCTCTGTGAGCGACGCAAACTCCGCGCCTGCGTGTCCGACCACAATGAATGTGCCGGCAATGACATCCACAACCTCGCCATCGTAAATTATGGCGCGGTTTAGCGGCAAGCCGAGCAGCTTGCCTTCCTCGTTGCAAAGGATCTCTAAATCATCCTCGTTGTATATTTTCTCGATCTGACCGCCGACAATTGCTTGTAGTGCCTTGAGTGTGTTTCGGATCTCGGCACGATACGGGGTACGGTGTGGCTCTACGATCACCACGGTAATGTTTCTTTCTTTCATTCTTTACACTCCTTATTTGATTTGATAATATAAAAAGCGGAACAATGTTCCGCTTTTTGACTGAATATAGGCTTGAGCGCAACCCTGACCTTTTTGACTACGAATCAAAAGGTCAGGGGTTCGAATCCCTTCGGGCGCGCCAAACAAAAACACACACCATACGGTGTGTGTTTTTGTTTTTGCCCGAAGGGATTCGAAAGGCCGTGAAGAAAACGCCGTAGTACGGCGTTTTTAGGCCGTGGAGTTGAACCTGAGCGGTGGTTTTACTTGCACTGAAAGACGAGATCCCTCTTCCGCCTTGAGGCGCGGAGATATACTGTTTTGTGTGTTTTCTTAAATGATGCAAGTCAGATGCAAGTCAACACACCATGCGGTGTGCGTTTTTGTTTTGGCCCGAGAGGGCTGCGCGCCCTACGATGCTGTCGCATATTGGGGGTTACGGGACAGCCCCGTCCCCTGCACCCTGTTTTTTAATTTTTCCTTAACTACTGGATTTTTTGAAAATTCGGAGTATAATGAAGTATATTCTACGGAAAGGAGGAGGCGCAGATGAACCATCGTCCGACCGCCTACCGCGTGGCGGCAATTATGGGACTGCTTCTTGCCAGTCTGCTGTTTTCGTTGGCGGTATGGCTTGATAACGAGTACGACAATGTCTCGATCGACCAGTTTTTATATCAGATGAAAACCCCTGCCGCAGGCGCGGATATGACGCTGACCTTTTATGCTGTCGCAAAAGTCGGTTCGCTGTGCATCCTGCTTCTTACCCTCGGGCTGTTGCTGTACTATTTCTGCGCGGGATGCTTTTCGGCGAAGCTGAAGAACAGCGCGCGGTATCATCAATTTTGCAAGACCGCTTTTTGCCGCTTTATCACCAAAGGCGCCCTGCCCCTCAGCCTGACACTTACCGTGCTTGCCTCTGCCTTTTTTGCCGTCAAGCTCAAGGTGCCGGACTATGTTCAAGCAATGACCAATGAATCGGATTTCATCGAGGAGCATTATGTCGACCCCGAGCGCGTCACACTGACCTTCCCCGATGAAAAGCGCAATCTGATCTACATTTTTCTTGAATCGATGGAGTCCACCTTTGCCGCACCGCGTGAAGGCACGGCGATCACCGACAATTACATTCCCGAACTGACCGCACTGGCGGCGGAGAATATTCACTTTTCGGCGACCGATAGCCTCGGCGGTGCGTATTCCTACGCAGGCACAACCTGGACCGCCGCCGCCATGGTGGCGCACACCGCGGGTGTTCCCATACAGGTGCCGCTCGGTGCCGACAGTTACAGCAGCGAGGCATATATGTCCGGCGCGGTGTCCATCGGCGAACTTCTGGCGCGCGAGGGGTATAACCAAGTGTTACTGCTCGGCTCGGATGCGGAATTCGCCGCGCGCGATGCCTATTTCACCGAACACGGCGGTTACACCATTCTGGATATCAACACCTTGAAAGCGCAAGGACGCTTGCCCCAAGATTACCGCGAATGGTGGGGCTTTGAGGATGAAAAGCTGTTTGCCTTTGCCAAGGAAGAATTGACCCGTCTTGCCGCCGAAGGTAAGCCGTTTAATTTCACGATGCTGACCGCTGACACGCACTTTCCCGACGGGTACACCTGCCGGCTGTGTCGCGAGGAATACGATACCTCTTACCCGAATGTCCTGCGCTGTTCATCACGGCAAGTAGCCGAGATGATCCGCTGGATTCAGGCACAGCCGTTTTACAACAACACGACTGTGGTGATCGTCGGCGATCACCGCACCATGGATCCCGATTTCTTTGACGGCGCCGACGACACCCCGCGCACCGTCTACAACTGTATCCTGAACGCGGCGGTGACACCGCAGAATGAACGCCGCGAATTCGGCACCTTCGACCTCTTTCCGACCACCCTCGCGGCGATGGGAGTTACCGTTGACGGCGATCGTTTGGGACTTGGCACCAATCTGTTTTCTGCTACCCCGACACTGACGGAAACTTACGGATTTGACACACTGGATGCCGAACTGCAAAACCACTCGGCATTTTATCGGGAGCATATTCTCATGATGGACGAGGCCGCGGATGTGTAAAAAGTTCACATTTCCTTGATGTTTTTCTTACAAAGATACGGTATAGTAAAAGATATTCTTTATAAAAAAAGGAGACTTCTGTTATGGCATCTCTTATGGCAAAAGCCGCCAAGGGCAACCGCGCGGCGATTAACCGCTTATATGAACAAACCAAAAAAGACGCATTTTTTATTGCACAGCAACTTCTCGGCGACGACAGCAAAGCCGAGACTGCCGTTGTGAATGCGTACCGCGAAACGCTGGCATTGTCGGTGCTTGGTTCACTTGCCGATGACGCGGCATACAAAGCCGCCGTGCTTAACGCTGTGGCACAACAGGCAAAGGCGCAGATCACCCGTCAGAATCCCAAGGCGTTCCGTTTGCCCGCCGACCGCCGCTTTGATATCCGCACTGTCCCTGCCGCTCTCGACAGCGATAAAGCGACGGTGTTTGCGGCGTTCACTGATCTGCAACGCCTGATTTTTGTACTTGACACGGCAACCGAACTGGATGAGGCCGCCCTGACCGCCGCTACCAAGCTCGACCGCCGCACCCTTGCCGAGGCGATCGGTGTGCAACAGCAAAACATCGAGGTTATTCTCGGCGACGGCTCTTATCAGGCGTTTATCGACAGCTTCAAAGCGGAACAAGCCGCTGTCAAGGTGCCGCTGACGGTCGATGATGCGGTGGAAACGGTCATCGGCGCGGTTGTCGCGCCCGTGGAAAAGGCGCACAAAAAGCGTACACTGAAAGGCGTGCTGATTGCACTGGGTGTCTGTGTATTCCTGGCAGGCTTCTCGGCACTTCTCATCTGGGATATGACCCGTCCCGACACACCGCCTCAAAGCAACAACGACACCACACCCACCAACGCGGCGCACGCTTCCGTCGGCACGGTCACTTCGGTGAAAGCTACCCACTACGCTGATATTGACATCAAAGACCACGGCACCGTCACCGTCGCACTCGACTCCACCTCTGCACCCGAAACCGTGTTCAACTTTATGTCGCTTGCGGAAAGCGGTTTTTATGACGGTCTGACCTTCCACCGCATCATGAAAGGCTTTATGATGCAGGGCGGTGACCCCAACGGCAACGGCAGCGGTGGCTCGGATAAAAATGTCACGGGCGAATTCGCTGACAACGGCATCGAAAACCCGCTCTCCCATGTGCGCGGCGCGATCTCCATGGCGCGTGCAACGGATTACAACAGCGGCAGCTCGCAATTCTTCATCGTGCATGAAGACTCCACCTTCCTTGACGGACAGTATGCCGCGTTCGGCTATGTCACCGAGGGTATGGATATCGTCGACGCCATCTGCACCGCCGCCGCACCGATTGATGACAACGGCACCATTCCCGCCACACAACAGCCGATCATCAACACGATCACCATTCGCACAGCAGAATAAAACAATAAAAAGCTGACCCGTCACCGACAGATGGGTCAGCTTTTTTGTTGACATTTGCACCGCTTTCCAGTATGCTGATATAAAAAAGGAGGAGTGTTTATGAAACGCCTGATCGCGTATATCTGCGCACTGTCTGTCCTGTTTTGTCTGCTTCTGAGTGGATGCACACCGCCGTCTGCCGATGAGCATATCCTGCTTACCGACCAAGCACTTACGGTCACATCGCCCGATGGTGCCGCACAGTTTACGCTGACCGTCAAGGACGGTCGCTTGCACTACGCGGTATCCCGCGGGGACACGGTCTATATCAAGGAAAGTCCGCTCGGGCTGACCGTTGCCGATGTATCCTACGGCACCGTATCCTCCTTTGAACAGCTTGGTAACATCCGCTCGGAACTCCGCACCGACAAACGAGAGCTTTACGGCAAAACCGCCGTGGCAGATGACCCGTGTGTAGCAGCTGAGATTCCCGTTGAAGGCGATGCACCTTTTGTGCTGGATGTGCGTGTATTCGATAACGGCGCGGCATTCCGCTACCGCCTGCCCGACGAAGGCAACCGCACGCTCAAAAGTGAAGAAACCGGTTTTGTACTTCCCGCCGACAGCAAGGTGTATGCAGGGGAAGCGCACAAATATTACGAATCGGTCAATGGCTATCAGGACCCCTCCCGCCGCCCACTGACGCAACTGGGTACACCCGCCGCGATCAAGTTGGCGGACGGCGGCTATGCGGCGATTCTCGAGGGAAATCTTGTCGATTACCCCGGTATGAAGCTTCGCTGGGACAGCAAATATCGCTACGGCACTGCGTTTGAAAATCGCAGTTACACGATCGACGGCGCTGTTTCCACCCCTTGGCGCATCATCAGCGTCGGCGACGACCTCAACGAGCTGGTCAACAACACCATCGTGTATCAGGTGTGCGATCAGGCCAACGGTGATTTTTCATGGGTCACCCCCGGCCGTGCCGCTTGGTCGTGGATCACGGGACGCACCACCGACCGTGTCACCCCCGCTTTGATGGAAGAATACACGCGGTATGCGGCACAGCTCGGCTTTGAATACAACATCATCGATGAGGGCTGGGTCAACTGGAACAAGTATTCGCAGACGCTGTCCGAACTTGCCGATCTTGGTGAAGAATACGCCGTCGGACAAATCCTCTGGACGGGTGTAACAGCGGGAGAATCCTTTGGCGGCGGCATCGAATCTGCCGAGGATGCGTACCGTTTTCTCGATCTGCTTGACGAGCTCGATATGGCGGGCGGCAAGATCGACTTTTTCACCACCGAAGGCTATGTGCGCACAGGCGTCAATCTCTACCGCGATATCCTTGCCTATGCCGCCGACAAAGAGCTGGTCATCAATTTCCACGGCTGCAACAAGCCGACGGGTTTGGATGCCACCTACCCCAACGAACTCAACCGCGAAGCAATCCTCGGACTGGAATCGACACAGATTCAAAACCGCGTCACGCAGGCACAGATGTTCACCACCCAGCCGTTTGTGCGGGGTCTCGCAGGACATGCCGACTTTACACCCGCTGTCGATGACGCATTTCATCTGGCACAGCTGGTGTTGACCGACGCACCGATGCAGGCAATCGGTTCGCACCCCAAAGACATTCTCGCCTCCCCCGCTCTGGAAATGATCAAAAGCGTGCCGACCGTGTGGCAGGAAACGGTGGTACTTCCGCCCAGTGAAATTACCAAAAGCGCCGTCATCGCCCGCAAAGGCGACAGCGGCAGCTGGTTCGTCGGCGGCATCAACCGACTGGGCGAAGACACGCTCACGCTGGAACTGTCGCAATTCCTCGGCGACGGCATATATCAGTATGAGTTGTGGACGGACGGTAAAAAGGGACTTGAAAAGACCGTTGCGACGGTGACAAGCGAGGATATCCTGACCATCCCCTTTGAACCGCTCACGGGTTTCCTGATCCGCTTTGACCGCGTGACACTGTCGCAGTACGGCGGCGAGATCGATCCCGAAACGCCCATCACCGTTACCATCCACGATCCCGATACCAAGCTCCGTTATACCCTTGACGGCAGTGAGCCAAACCTCTTCTCCAAAACGCTGAAGGACGGCGACACACTGACCCTGACCGAAAGTTGTACGCTGACGGTCAAAATCGTGTCGGGCGAAGATCAAGGACTTGTGGAATCCTACCGTTTTAATCTCATGGAATAAAAAACTGCCCCGTTGCATTGCAACGGGGCAGTTTCTGTTTTCACTTATGCGTGTTCCTCGATGTATGCCGCAAGATCGCCGATGGTACGGATCTCGTCAATCGCCTCATCGGGGATCTCCACCTGGAACTCATCCTCAAGAGACATCAGAAGATCAATGACCTCCACGGAATCCGCGCCGAGATCTTCCTCAATGTTCGTGGTATCTTTCAGGTCGTTCATATCCACATCAAACTGCTCGCTCAGAATCTTTTTCACTTTATCAATGACCATTGTTCTTTCCTCCAAACAGAAGTTTTGCACGCAAGGGTACTGGACACAGCACGCTTGCTTATGGTATACTGTGGGTACTGCCGCATCGGGAATACCCTTCTAATCATTATAGTATAAACATTTGCGGCAAGTTGTCAATTCTTTTTTTGAAATTTTCACATTTTTACCGAAAGGAATGTGACGATATGCCCTCTTCTCTTTGCCTGATCGGGCATCCGCTCGGGCACAGTCTGTCTCCGTTTATCCATGACCGCCTGTTTGCACTGGCGGGACGGGATGGGGATTACACGCTGTGCGACATCGCACCCGAAGCCTTTGACAGCGAGATTTCTGCCGTATTGAAACGCATCCGCGGATGCAATGTCACCATTCCTTATAAACAGAACATCCTGCCGCACCTTGACCGCATTGAGGGAAAGGCGGCACTGTATCAGACCGTCAACACCGTGGCTGTAACCGAACACGGCATCGTCGGCTATAACACTGACGCCGACGGGTTTTTGTGCGCTTTACACGAAGCGGGCATCCCGTTGGAAGGTCGCGTGCTGGTACTGGGCGCAGGCGGTGCAGGCACCGTGATCGGTTTTGAAGCGGCAACAGCTGGTTGTGAGCTTGTATGCTACAACCGCACACACGAAACCGCCGCACAGTTGTGCGCACAGATTCGCAAGGCTATCCCCGAAGCGAACTGCACAGCGATCAGCGAATTGCCCGACGGCCCGATCGACCTGCTGATCAACACCACCTCCGTCGGGATGTATCCGCATAGCGATGCGTGTCCTGTTCCCGACGAGCTGATTGCGCGATGCGGCGCCGTGTTTGATGTGATCTACAATCCGCAAAAGACCGCGCTCCTGCAAAAGGCGGAGGCAAACGGCGCCAAAACCGCAGGCGGAATGGCGATGCTCGTGTGGCAGGCGGCGATTGCGCATCGGCATTGGTTCGGCTCGGAATTTGACCCTGCCGATCTCGCACAGCTGATTGACGATTGCTACGGTGAACTCGCCGCACGATTCTGAGGTGACGGAATGACGAATATTGTATTATGCGGCTTTATGGGCTGCGGCAAATCCACCGTGGGCAAACGCCTGGCGGTACGGCACGGGATGAACTTTGTCGATATGGACACCTATATCGAAGAGCAAGCAGGCTGTTCCGTGGCGGACATCTTTGAACAAGACGGCGAGGCAGCATTCCGCGCGCTGGAACACAAGGCTTGTGTGGCACTCGGCGCGCAGGAAAACCTCGTCATCGCCACGGGCGGCGGTGCGGTGCTTTCCACGGAAAATGCGAAGGCGCTCTCACAAAGCGGCATCCTTGTGTTTCTCCGTGTCTGCGAGCAAACCGTGCTCAAACGGCTGGAAAACGACACCTCACGACCGTTACTGCAACGCACCGACAAAGACGCTGTGATTCACACTTTGATGCAACAGCGCATCCCGCTGTACGAAGCGGCCGCCTCCATTACGGTGGATGCCGACGGCGATCCCGATGCCGTTGTATCGGCGATTGAAAATGCTCTTTTACGGATCTGAATTGTTGCAGAATTGTCAAAGCTGACGATTTGCTTTTGTTCATTATCCCCATCTTCGGGCATTTCTGCAAAAGATGTTGCATTTTTAAATTCCTTGTGTTATAATCTTACTGTTAAAAACTGCGGAAAGGACTGACGCTTTATGTCAACTGCTACGAAACCCGCTCTGGGAGCTCATCTGAAAAAACAAAATGTATGGTTTTATCTTTCTGCTCTGTCCTCCGTGGCAACCATCGTTCTGATGTTCCTGCCCTGGATCAATGAGCCGAAAAACGCGTCGCTCCTGACCCTGCTTCTGGATTGCAAACGCCACAGCGAGATCCTGATCTTCATGATCCCTGTCATGCTCGGTATCATCCTTGTTCACGGACTGTATCTGTTCTCCATTATGCGTCCCGACGGCGAGCCGATGTTTATGGGTACCGTTACGGTGCTTCTTGCCGGTCTGATGCTGTTCCTGTTCGTGTTTGCAACCGATCTTGCTTACTCGGCAATCACCGTCACCAACAAGGTCTACACCGACAAATTCGTAGAATTCCTCGGCATTGACCATTGGAACTGGATGCCCCTCATCTGGTTTGTCATCTCGCTGGTGCAAAAGCTGCTGTTTGCCAAGCTTGCACACAAAAAGGTCGTCATCAGCTATACCTGATTTCTCACCTCCGACGCTTTCGGGCGTCGGAGGTTTTTATTTTAAAAAACGCTTGCATTTTTTACGGAATGGTGTTATACTCTTTGTGTAGTGAATAGTTACGATTGACAAAGAGTGGGGCAACCCGCTCTTTGTTGTTTGATTGGAGGTTTTTTATGGCATCCCAAGCCCCGAAGAAAAAAGGCGGCAACACTGTTGCTATCTGCCGTGAGCTGGCACAGCCCTTTGTGGATCAGCTCGGTCTCATCCTGTGGGATGTGCGCTTTGTCAAGGAAGGTGCATCGTGGTATCTGCGCTACCTCATCGACAAAGACGGCGGCGTCACCATTGACGACTGCGCCGCACTCTCGCGCCTGATCAACCCCGTGCTTGACGAGGTGGACCCCATTGACCAGAGCTACTGCCTGGAAGTGATGTCCCCCGGTATTGAGCGTGAACTGACCCGCCCCGAGCATTTTGAGGCATACCTCGACTGGGCGATCGTTGTCAAGCTCATCCGCCCGCGTGACGGCGTGCGTGAATTCGCGGGCATCCTCGAAACTTATGACGAGGACGGCACTGTCACCATTACGACCGAAGACGGAGAATCGCTCCGTTTTGAGAAGAAAGATATTGCCCTTGTCCACATTCTGGACGACTGGGACGAAGACTAAGCAAGATGAACTAAGGAGGAATTCGAAAAATGAGTAAAGCAAACACCGAATTTTTCGAGGCACTGCGCTTGCTCGAAAAAGAAAAAGGTATCCCCGCAGACTATCTGATTGAAAAGATCGAAGCCGCCATCGTGATCGCTGTCAAGCGTGACTTCGGCGGCAAGGACAACATCCGCGTCATCCTCGATCCCGAGACCAACGCCTTCTCCGTGGCGATCCTCAAGACCGTTGTGGAAGAGGTCCTCGATCCCGATGAGGAACTGACCGTGGAGCAGGCAGTCAAGTTCAAAAAGACCGCCAAGCTCGGCGATGTTGTGGAGATCCAGCTGGAAACCAAGAAGTTCGGCCGCATCGCGGCGGAGGCTGCCAAGCATGTGATCCGTCAGGGCATCCGCGAGGCAGAGCGCAGCCGCCAGCTGCAGGAATTCCAGCGCAAGAATCAGGAGCTCGTCACCGCCATCGTGCGCCGCGTGGATGCGGCAACGGGCGCGGCGACCGTGGAGATTGGCTCTTCGCAGGCGATCCTCCCCCGCTCTGAGCAACTGGAAAGCGATCACTTCGCTGAAGGCGAATACATCAAGGTGTTCGTTGTCAATGTTCTGGGCGGCGAAAAAGGTGCCAGAATGCTTCTGTCCCGTACCCACGCAGGTCTGGTGCGCCGTCTGTTTGAGATGGAAGTTCCCGAGATCTACGGCGGCACGGTCGAAATCAAGTCGGTTGCCCGCGAGGCAGGCTCCCGCACCAAGCTCGCTGTCTGGGCGGCAGATGAAAATGTCGATCCCGTCGGCGCGTGCATCGGCCCGCACGGCTCCCGCGTGGCAGGCATCGTGGAAGAACTCGGTGGCGAGAAGATCGACATCGTGCGTTACAACGACGATCCCGCCACCTACATTGCGGCGGCTCTTTCGCCCGCAAAGGTCACGGCTGTGGAGGTCGATCCCGACGGCGCCAAGGCGTGCCGCGTGACCGTGCCGGAAAACCAGCTGTCGCTTGCCATCGGCAACAAGGGTCAGAACGCCCGCCTTGCCGCACACCTGACCGGTTGGAAGATCGATATCCGCCCCGAAAGCGGCTTCTTCGGCGACAATCAGGAAG
>JAZRTC010000052.1:0-18090 GCA_045651865.1 Acutalibacteraceae bacterium | reverse complement strand
TGCCCGAATGTTAACCGGGAAAAGAGGGTTGACAAACCAGATGCCCTGTGGTATACTAACTGGGCACTTGAGAGTGCTGCACATCGCGGAGTAGAGCAGTTGGAAGCTCGTCGGGCTCATAACCCGGAGGTCGTAGGTTCGAGTCCTGCCTCCGCAACCAGAAAAGAAAACACCACCCAACCGGGTGGTGTTTTTCTTTTTTGCTACGAAAGCAGGCAGGGCTCAAACCCATCGCAGAGGAACTGTCCAGTGGACAGTTCCTGCCATCAGTTCAAAAACTGGTGGCTACCTTAATTTTCGCCTGCGGCGAAAATGTCCTCGAGTCCTGCCTCCGCAACCAAAAAGAAACCCCATCCATCCGGATGGGGTTCTTTTTTGTTTGATTGACCAAATGGAGAGGGAGTACCGGGGTGCTCCCTCAATATTCATACTCAAAAGCGGCGTTGGGTGCTTCAAGCTCCAAGCGTGTGACATCGCCATCGGTAAAGCGGTAGTACACCCTGCAGGCAGGGTGCTCATGGATCGTTCGTGTCATAGCGCCGCCCACAGGCGCTTGGAGAGGGTGTCCCGGCAAACCCAGCTGCTTGACAGTCAGACAGAAACGGCCCTGCTTGACGATCACTTCACCATCTTTGATCTTGACCGCTTTTGCCCCCAGATAGGTGGCAAGGCGGTGCTCTTTTCCCTGGAGCAGAACCACACCGATGACCCCGGTAAAATGAAATCGGCCCAGAGGGATATCTGCTACCGACAGCATCAATGCTCCCTCCGGGAAGCTGCATTGGGTCCAGGCATATTCCTTGGGAAAGGAATGCCCCCGGTCACCTTCCAGATAACCCACGGCGTTCTGAAACACATAAGGCGTGCCGTTGACCCGGATCTGCCCATCTACCCGGTGGCGCATACTGTAAACACTGTGCCGGCACTGCATGAAGGGAATATATTGAAACGGGCCCATAATGTCATACCGGATGGGGGTGAAAGCGCCGAAGCGGACAGCTCCCTGGGCACAGAATCCGGGGGCGTGGATATCCAACCGCATCCCCGCCTTTCCAAATCGATTGTTACCGATCCGGATCTCATTCCCGTCCTTTTGAAAATCGTCATAGGGGAATTGGGCATGGAAGGCGTTCGTGTCGGTGACCAGCTGGACCGTGCAGAAATTCCGATCCTTGGTCTTATGAACGGATGGTATGATCGCCAATGTCTGATGGTCTGACTGACAGCGGTAATACCAACCGCAGAAGTATTCACCCATAGAGAGTCCTCCAAAATAAAGTTAAAAAACAGGATTCCCGTTTTGGTGGGCTTTTTAATCAGAAGGATGCCCAAATTTTCCGGCAAATTTGGCGGATCTGTGTGGAAGCTAAACAATTCTTGAAAAATTTGCGAAAAAGACTTGCAAAATGAGAAAGCTTGTCGTATAATTCGGGCAACAACTGAATATTTCTGGTTGAAGCATTTCGGGAAATTGCAAATTGCAGCCGAAGGAGTAACGCTCTCAGGTGTCCGTGAGGATGAGGACCGAATGCAGACAGAGCTTTGGAGACACCCATTCAATTGGGGGCCGAAGGTGCAAGCGCAGCAGCGTTAAACTCTCAGGCAAAAGGACAAAGATTTCTATTTTTATGAAATTGTATGCTTTTTGGCGGGTCGTGCTGTTTGCGTGACCCGCTTATTTTATTTCTTTTGGAGGGCTTTATGGACAAGTTTATCGAAAAAGTGGCGTTGATCAACGGTATGATCAATGATGCGGTCTGGGGACTTCCCGGACTGATCCTGCTCATCGGCACAGGTGTTTTGCTTACCGTGGGCACAAAATTCTTCCAGGTGACCCATGTGGGCCACTGGTGGAAGCAGACCATTGCCAGCATTTTCAAGAAAGACAGCAACAGCACCAAAAATGACGACCGCAAGGCGATCTCCCAGTTCCAGGCCCTGTGTGCTGCCCTGGCAGCCACCGTTGGTACCGGTAACATCGCCGGTGTTGCTTCTGCCATCGTGACCGGCGGCCCCGGTGCCGTGTTCTGGATGTGGGTCGCTGCGTTCTTCGGAATGATGACCAACTTCTCTGAAAACCTGCTGGGTATCTACTACCGCCGCAGAAATAAGGAGGGCGAGTGGTCCGGCGGTCCTATGTATTACCTGAAGGACGGCCTGGGCAAGCGGTACGGGAAAAAGTGGCTGCAGCCCATTGCAAGTGTGTTGGCCGTTCTGTTCTCCTGCTTTGCCATTCTGGCATCCTTCGGCATCGGCAATATGGCCCAGGTCAATAAGATCGTCCTCAACATGGATGCCGCGTTCTTTACCAATGTAACACTTGGTATGATCCCCGGCACACAGATCAATATCATCCATCTGCTGATCGGCATCGCACTGCTGATCGTGGGCGCGCTGATCATTATCGGCGGTCTGCGCAGAATCGCAAAGGTGGCAGAGATCGTTGTTCCCTTTATGGCGGTTCTTTATGTGATCGGTTCTCTGATTATTTTCGGCATCAATATCGATCAGGTCGGCGCGATGATCACCGCCATCTTCAAGTTTGCATTCCAGCCGGCGGCATTCCTTGGCGGCGGCGTGGGCATCCTGGTGAAGAAGACCATGACCCAGGGCTTCAAGAGAGGTGTGTTCTCCAACGAGGCCGGCCTTGGTTCTTCTGTTCTGGTGCATTCCTCTTCCAATGTAAAAGAGCCTGTAAAGCAGGGCCTGTGGGGCATCTTTGAGGTGTTCTTTGATACGATGGTTGTCTGCACAATGACGGCGGTCGTGGTGCTGTCTACCGGTTTTATTGATCTGACAACGGGCGCTCCTGCAGAGGGTACGAACGGCGATACGCTTGTTTCCGCCGCCTTCGGTCAGATTTTTGGCCCTGTCGGCAGCGGTTTCGTTGCGGTGGCGATGCTGTTCTTCGCTTTCACAACGGTGCTCGGCTGGTCGCAGTACGGCTCCAAAGCGGTGGAGTATCTGTTCGGCGAAAAGGGCGTGAAGGTGTACAAGGTGATCTTTGTGGCAATGATCGTGTTCGGTGCCATCATCGACGGCGGTCTTGCTTGGGAACTGTCCGATACCTTCAACGGCCTGATGATGATTCCCAACCTTATCGCTGTTGTGGCGCTGTCGCCGCTGGTGATGAAGATCGTCAAGAACTATGTCGACCGCCGCATTCACGGCAAGAAGGTCGAGCCGATGCTGTCCTACGACGCCAAAATCCAGGAGGAGCAAGCGGCTCTGCTGGAAGTCGAGGGCGACTGATAATAACAGAATAAACACAGCCCTGTGCAATCTCTGCACAGGGCTGTGTTGTTATCAATAATATAACTGCCGTATCACGGTTTCACATTCGGTGGCATCCATGCCGCACGCCATTTGCGGGTGATATAAAAGCTTCAGCAACAGTTTGTCAACGGCGGTCAATGCCTGTGGCTCGGAAAACTCTGCATAGATAACACTGTCGGGTCGCAGAGCGGTATCCTGGATGGGACCGAGTCCATTGTACAGTTCTTCCAAAATAACAGCGTTTCGCAGATGTTGATCGAGATCGTTGCGGATGCAGATTGTCGCCTGATAGATGCGGTTGTCGCCGTCATACCAGAAGGTTACACCGCCGTCTTGTCCTTGGAATGTATCACCGAGGATGTCGATGAGCTCTTGCTGTGAGCAAAAACGGATCTGCAGATTGCCGTAATCTGTTTCATCGGCTTGTCGCATGCCGGGGAATCCTTCGATTGTGTTGGCATAGGCGGCAAATCCCGAAATTACGGCAAGGTCGGCGTCGGTGGGAGTGCCGCGCACGCTGTAGCGGATCGGGGCATACCATTTTTGCAGGCGTGTTGCATCGCCGCTGTTGACAAATTCTGCGTTGAGACACACTTCGTTAAACCAGGTGATCACCTCGTGTGTGTTTATGCCGTCCAGAAAAAGGGGAGAGTGCGAAGGCTGAGGTGCGGTGGTTGTGCAGGTCGCCGTGACAACGGTTGCGGAGGTTGTTGTGACAGCGGTAGTGTTGCTGACAGGATTGGATGAAAGCGACGGCTCGATACACCCGCTTGCCGTCAATGACAATGTTGCTGTCAGGAGTAAAATACCGATTCGTTTCATATACATCACCTCCAAAATTATGGTAGCACAAAGAAAGCGGTTTCGCAAGTAAATCCCTACTTGATTTTTTGTTGAATCCGTGTATAATAAATAAGAATATATCTCATGGCAGCCAGCCATGCGAAAGGAGTCAATTCAAATGAACAACTGTGAAAAATCAATGGAAACCATCGTCGCCTTGTGCAAGAGCCGTGGCTATGTCTATCCCGGTTCGGATATCTACGGCGGCCTTGCCAACTCGTGGGACTACGGCCCTCTCGGTGTGGAGCTGAAGAACAACATCAAGAAGGCCTGGTGGAAAAAGTTTGTGCAGGAAAGCCCCTACAATGTCGGTCTTGACAGCGCGATCCTGATGAACCCGCAGGTGTGGGTGGCATCGGGCCATGTCGGCAACTTCTCCGACCCGCTGATGGACTGCAAGAGCTGCAAGACCCGTCATCGCGCCGACAAACTCATCGAGGAGCGCGGCGAGAACCCCGGCGGCTGGAGCTTCGAGGAGATGAAGAAGTACATTGATGATAACAATATCGTCTGCCCCGAGTGCGGTGAAGCGAACTTCACCGATATCCGCACCTTCAACCTGATGTTCAAGACCTTCCAGGGTGTCACCGAGGACGCGAAGAGCGAGATGTATCTCCGCCCCGAAACGGCGCAGGGTATCTTCGTTAACTTCTCCAATGTTCAGCGCACCACCCGCCGCAAGCTGCCCTTCGGCGTGGCGCAGATCGGCAAGAGCTTCCGCAACGAGATCACTCCCGGCAACTTCATCTTCCGTACCCGCGAGTTCGAGCAGATGGAGCTGGAGTTCTTCTGCAAGCCCGGCACCGACCTTGAGTGGTTTGCATTCTGGAAAGATTTTTGCCACAAGTGGCTGCTGTCCCTCGGCATGAAGGACGAAAACCTCAAGCTCCGCGATCACGACCAGAAGGAGCTGTCGCACTATTCCAATGCCACCACCGATTTTGAGTTTATGTTCCCGTTCGGCTGGGGCGAGCTGTGGGGTATTGCCGACCGCACCGACTTCGACCTGACCCAGCACAGCAATCATTCGGGTCAGAAGCTCGAGTATTTCGATCCCGAGACCAACGAGCATTATATCCCGTATGTCATCGAGCCGTCGCTTGGTGCTGACCGTGTGCTTCTCGCGTTCCTCTGCGAAGCATACGACGAGGAGAAGCTCGACGAGAAGGACACCCGCGTGGTGCTCCGCCTGCATCCCGCCCTTGCACCGTTCAAGGCGGCGGTTCTCCCGCTGTCCAAGAAGCTCGGCGAGCAGGCAAAGGCAGTCCGCGACCGTCTTGCTCCGCTGTTTATGGTGGATTATGACGACGCAGGCTCGATCGGCAAGCGTTATCGCCGTCAGGATGAGATCGGCACCCCGCTTTGCATCACCTACGACTTTGAGTCCGAGGAGGACGGTTGCGTGACCGTGCGTGACCGCGATACGATGGAGCAGGAGCGCGTCAAGATCGAAGCTCTCGCCGACTACATCGCACAGAAAATGGCGTTTTAATCCGTCTGTTTTATAACGAACAACACCCGCTGGGACATCTTGTCCCGGCGGCTGTTTTTTTATGCCCGAAAATGGTTAAAATTTTTTAACTTTTTTCTTCTTACCCCCTTGCATTTTCCGAAATAGTACAGTATAATGAAGAAAAAGTGGCGGGTTTTGCCGTGATTGTGGTGGAAAGTGGTGATTTTTTCACTTTATCCACCGACTTTTCCACATTTTCGGCTGCGTTTTCTTGTAAAATTCGTTCCCAAAGGAGGTGTACAGCGATGCGCGGACGCTATTCTCACAATATCGATACCAAAGGTCGTCTGATTATTCCGGCAAAAATCCGTGAAGTGCTCGGCGACACATTTGTGGCAGCGGCGGTGATGGAACCCTGCGTCAGCTTGTACACCATGGAAAGCTGGGACGCGATGCTTCAGAAGCTTGAAGAACTCCCGATGACGAAAGCTCGTCCGCTTCTGCGCTATCTGTCCTCCAATGCGGTGGATGTGACGCTGGACGCACAGGGCCGCGCGCTCATCCCCAAACACCTGCTGGAACATGCCCAACTCAAGAAGGAAGCACTGGTGATCGGTGCCGGTGCAGGACGCGCGGAGATCTGGGATCCCACCCTGTATAATGAGCTTGTCGGCGGTATGACCGATGAGAATATTATGGAAGAGCTGGCAGCGCTTGGTTTGTAATATTTACCAGTCTGTTTATTGTTCGAATTGCACAAAAATCTCACGAAATACTTTCGCAAGATTTACGGAAAACAGTTACAAAAAGTTACAATTTGTTTGCAAAAATGCTTGTGTATTGTAACGATTTATGCTATAATAATGACAATGCAAAAGGCGGTGAAGAACAGTGGCGAAAGTGCCGGGAAGCGGATATCATTTACCCGTGCTTCTGGAGCCGGTTCTTCAGGCACTTTGCGTGCAACCGGACGGGATTTATGTGGACGGCACGGCAGGCGGCGGCGGACATTCTTTCGCCATTGCTTCGGCGCTTGAGAGCGGTCATCTGTATGCGCTGGATCAGGACCCCGACGCGATTGCGGTCGCCTCTGCGCGGTTGGAAGGACTCCCTGCCACGGTGATCCGCACCAACTTTGCCAATATGGATGCGGTGCTTGCACAGCGCGGTGTGAGCAAGGTGGACGGCATTTTAATGGATATCGGCGTGTCGTCCCATCAGCTGGATGACGGCGCGCGCGGCTTTTCGTTCCATGAGGACGCACCGCTGGATATGCGGATGAGTCAGGAGGGAACAACCGCCGCGGATCTTTGCAATACCATGAGCGAGGAACAACTCGCGGATATTTTCTTCCGTTACGGTGAAGAAAAGTTTTCCCGTCGCATCGCGGCGGCAATCGTGCGTGAGCGCGAACATACTCCGATTGAAACAACTCTGCAGCTCGCCGAGCTGATCAAGGCGGCTGTTCCTGCGGCGGCAAGACGGGACAAGCATCCTGCCCGCCGTGTATTTCAAGCCCTTCGCATTGAGGTCAACGACGAACTCGGTTGCCTTTCGAGAGCGCTGGATACGGCGTTTGACCTGCTCGATGTCGGCGGACGGCTGGCGATCATCACTTTCCATTCGTTGGAAGATCGCATGGTCAAGCAACGCTTTGCCGAGTGGCGGCAAGGTTGCATCTGCCCGCCGCAGGCGCCGGTGTGTACTTGCGGACACACACCCGCCGCTGAACTTGTTACCCGCAAGCCTGTCCGTGCAAGCGAACAGGAACTTCTCGATAACCCCCGCAGTCGCAGTGCCACCTTGCGCTGTGTAAAAAAACTGCATGAACGATACAGATAAGGAAAGGAAGGATAGCCATGGCAAGAGGTTCCTCGGAAGCGTATGATCTCTCCCTGTTTGAAACTCAGCCTCGGCTTCGCGCGGTCAACTCTCCCGAAAAGACCGCCGAAATCCAGGAACGGAAAGAACGCCGCGCCCGCAAGGGTCGTCTGGTTTATAATATTGTGATTGCCGCTTTGCTTGTGACCGTGTTCGCGCTGATGATCGTCAGCCGTGTTCAACTTACCGAGCTCAACGATCAGATCTCCTCAAGCCGCGAGGAACTGGCGATCCTGCAAAGTGAGACAAGCCGCCTGACCAACGAACTTTCGGCAAAGACCTCTGCTGAGAGCGTGGATGCATATGCGCGTGAAAACGGCATGGAGAAGATCGAATCGCATCAGATCGAGTACATAACGGTGGACGGCGGCGACAAGATCGAAGTTTCCGATCCGGCGCCCGAGGGCATTTTTGAAACGATTGGTGCGATGATCGCCGGTTGGTTTGACGCATAATATTGCTGAAACGACCGTCAACCTATACGGAATATGAATACCCGCTGAATTTCGGCATACGAATGTAAAGAGGCTCGCATGCCCGATGTTCGCACGCATTTCGGGAGTTGAGATCGTCGTGTCTTAACTCTCGTTTGTTATTTTAGCGCTTTGTGCCGCAGTCTGAGAAAGGAGTCAACCGCAATGCGAGAATCGGATACTAAACGCGAAAAAGCCGCGTCCAGCCGCCGTCCCACACATGAAATGTGGCAACGCTCCATGGCGGTTGTTGCACTTTTGACGGTGGTGGCATTCGGCCTGATCATCGGTCGTCTGGCGGTTTTGCAGATTGTCCAGACGGATGACTGGCAGCGCCGTGCCACGGAACAACAATTGTCCGACAGCATCATTTCGCCCAACCGCGGCGCAATGTACGACACCAATATGGAAACACTCGCGGAAAGCATGCAGGTGTGGACCGTGATTATGGATCCTAACCAGATCGAAAGCGAAGAAGAGCGACAGCTCATTGCCAATGAACTGTCGGTGCTTCTCGAGGTCGACCGCGAAAAGCTGTATAAGCAGGCGTGCCGTGTTGAGTCTCAGTATGAGGTGATCAAAAGCAAGATTGAACGACCGCTTGCCGAGAAGCTCGACGAATGGGTCCGTGAGAATAAAATGGGCGGCGTGTTTCGCCTGACCACCGATTACAAACGCGTGTATCCTTACGGCACGCTGGCATCCTGCATACTGGGCTTTACGGGCGCGGACAACACGGGTCTGTACGGTCTGGAAGCGGAATATAACAGCCTGCTGGAAGGCGAGGCGGGACGCATTGTTACCGCACAGAACGGCTGGGGCGAGGATCTGCCCAATCTGCTGTCCTACGAAAAAACGGTGGATGCCGAGGACGGCAACAGTCTGGTGCTGTCCATTGATCAGACGGTGCAGCATTACTGTGAAAAGCATCTGGAAGAAGCATTGCTCACGACGGGTGCGACCAACCGCGCGTGCGCCATTGTGATGGATGTTAAAACAGGCGCGATTCTGGCAATGGCAACCAAGGATGACTACGACCCCAACGACCCGATGACGGTGATGAATGCCAACGAAGCGGCAGCGATCGCCGAGCTTGCGGGTGATGAAAAATCCGCGGCGGTCGTGGCGGCACTCGAAAAGCAGTGGACGAACAAAGCGATTTCCGAGTATTACGAACCCGGTTCGGTGTTCAAAATGTTCACCACGGCGATGGCACTTGAAGAAGGTGTTGCAACGGAAAACAGCGGGTATTTCTGCGGTGGCGCCGAAACGGTGCTGGATACGACGGTTCACTGCCATGTGTATCCCAACGCACACTCCAGCCAATCGCTCGGTGATGCCATCTGTAATTCCTGCAACCCTGCCTTTATTCAGATCGGTCTGTCGGTCGGCCGCGATCTGTTCTACAAGTATTACACGGGCTTCGGTTTCACCGAAACCACCGATATCGATATGCTCGGCGAGGGTTCCATCTCGCAGAGCCTGTACCACTCGCAGGACGATCTGGATCCTGTTCAGCTGGCGGTTTCCTCGATGGGGCAGACCTTCAAGCTGACCCCGATTCAGATGATCACCGCCATTTCGTCGATTGCCAACGGCGGCAAGTTGTTGCAGCCGTATGTTGTCAAGCAGGTGCTGGATGCAGACGGCAATGTAGTTTCCAACACAGGCACGACCATCAAACGGCAGGTAATTTCCTCCGATACCGCCTCGCGCGTGTCGGAGCTGCTTCGCGTAGCGGTTGAGTCGGGCGGCGGTAAAAACGCGTATGTTGCGGGCTACCGCGTTGCAGGTAAAACCGGTACATCCGAGAAAACCGAAACGGGCGGCCGCAATGTTGTTGCGTCGTTCGGCGGCTTTGCACCTGCGGATGATCCGCAGATTGCCGTGCTGGTGCTGATCGATGAGCCGCAGTGCGCCGTGCGCTACGGTGGTACGATCGCGGCGCCTGTCGCCAAGAAAATTCTGCAGGATACCCTGCCGTATCTCGGCATTGAACCGCACTATACCCAAAGCGAGCTCGCTGATCTCAACCGCATTACACCTGCGGTGGAGGGAATGGACATCGGCACCGCGGAAGCGATGGTGCAAAACGAAGGACTGACCGTCCGCGTGAAGGGTGACGGCGCAACTGTTGTCAAGCAGGTTCCCGAGGCGGGTCAGACCATTCCTGCCGAAGGCACGGTGGTGCTGTATACCGATCAGCTCAGCTTTGAATCGGAAACCACAATCGTTCCCGATTTCACGGGCTATTCCGTGTCAGGCGCATCGGAGCTGGCGGCGATGTACGATCTGAACCTGCACCTGAGCGGAACGGATCTGGAGGACGGCGGCGCGCTGGCTTCCGTGCAAAGCATCGCTCCCGGAACGGAAGTGCCGCTGGGTACAATTGTGACGGTTGAGTTTATTTATCAGGATTCTATCGAATAATATAGCAGAGGAGAAAAACGCCATGACTGTTAAGCAACTGCTTCACGGCATCGCCGCGACGGAAAACGAAACACCCGTAGCGGGTCTTACCTGTGATTCCCGCCGCGTGGAACCCGGCTTTGTCTTTGTTTGTATTGAAGGCACGGCTGTGGACGGTCACCGCTTTGCGAAGGACGCACACGATGCGGGCGCGGCGCTTGTGGTGACACAGCGTCCGATGGGACTGGAGCGCGAACTGACCTTGCCGTCCACCCGTCGTGCATGGGCACAGCTTTGTGCCAACTGGTTCGGCAATCCCGCCGAGCAGTTGCATCTCATCGGCATTACGGGCACAAACGGCAAGACCACGATGACCTATATGCTCAAGGCGATCCTCGAAAAAGCAGGGCATAAGGTGGGATTGATCGGCACGATCCAGAATATGGTCGGCGATCGCATCTTGCCTTCGGGACATACAACGCCCGACCCGTATGATCTGCAAAGTATGCTCTCCATCATGCTCAAAGAGGGTTGCACTTACGCGGTGATGGAGGTCAGCTCGCACGCGCTTGATCAGGACCGCGTGGAGGGTTGCCGTTTTGATGCGGCGGTGTTTACAAACCTGACGCAGGACCATCTGGATTATCACAAGACCATGGAGAACTACTGTCAGGCAAAGCGCCGTCTGTTCGAGCGCGCCGCCCGTGCCATTATCAACGCGGATGATCCGTGGGCAAGAATGGTTGTGGAAGGCTTCGGCGGCGATGTGTTCGGCTTCGCGGCACAGGCGCAGGACGCGGCATACCGTGCGGCGGATATTGAGACCCGTGCGGACGGCGTGGCGTTTGATTTGATGGAAGGGGATACCTGCCTTGGCAGGCTGTCGTTGCCGATCCCCGGTTATTTTTCGATTTACAACGCGATGGCGAGTGCAGTGTGCGCGCTGTCGCTGGGTATTCCGTTTGAAACGGTCAAGGCGGCGCTTGGCGGCACCTGCGGTGTCAAAGGTCGTGCCGAGGTTGTGCCGACCAACCGCGACTATACTGTCGTGATTGACTATGCGCACACCCCCGACGGCCTTGAGAATATCTGCCGTACCTTGAAGGATTGCGCTACGGGTCGCCTGATTGTGCTGTTTGGCTGTGGCGGCGACCGCGATAAAACCAAGCGCCCGAAAATGGCGGCGATTGCAGCCGCCTATGCCGACCATCTGGTCATCACTTCGGATAATCCCCGCACAGAGGATCCGCAGGCAATTTTGAACGATGTTGTCGCGGGTGTTCCCGAAGGCTGTGAGCACACGGTCATCGAAAGCCGTCGTGACGCGATCGCATTTGCGCTTCAGTGTGCGCAAAGCGGTGACACGGTGTTGCTGGCGGGCAAGGGACACGAGACCTATCAGATTCTCAAAGACGGTGTGATCCACTTTGACGAGCGCGAGGTCATTGCAGAAATTTTAGGATTGGGATAAGGGAATACGGTATGAATGAGTCTATGATGCGTATATGTATATTGATCGGCACGGCAGTGGTGGCATTTCTGGCATCATGGCTGTCGGGGCGTTTTCTGGTGCCGGCGCTTCACCGCCTGAAATTCGGACAGACCATCCGTGAGGTTGGTCCCTCCTGGCATAAAAACAAGCAAGGCACTCCCACGATGGGCGGTATTATGTTTATCGGCGGCTTCTTGGTTGCGCTGATTCTGGCGATGCTGGTATGTGAGCTGTTCACACCGTTCAAGCCGATTTCGGGTGTGGCGTTCACCGAGCGTGTCCGTCTGCTCAGCGGTGTGGTGATGACACTTGCCTGCGGCGCGATCGGCTTTGCTGACGATTTTATCAAGGTTGTCAAAAAGCGCAACCTTGGTCTGACCTCGTCGCAGAAGATGTTGCTGCAACTGATCGTCGGTACGGGCTACGCCGTGATGATGTATTTCCTCGGGGAAGGCTCTGTCATCCACATCCCGTTTGTCGGCATGGTGGATATCGGCTGGTGGTTCTTGCCGCTGTGCATCTTCTTTACAGTCGGCTTCCCGAATGCGACCAACCTCACCGACGGTGTGGACGGTCTGTGCGGTTCCATCACGGTTGTTGCTTCCTGCTGTATGATGATCGCGGCGACGGTCACAGCGCATTTCGGCCAGAGCCTTGTGGCGATTGCGTTTGCAGGTGCCGTGGTTGGTTTTTTGATGTGGAATCTCCATCCTGCCAAGGTGTTCATGGGGGATACGGGTTCTTTGCTGATTGGCGGTCTGCTGTGTGCGCTGGCATTTGGCATCGGCTATCCGTTCCTGCTGTTGCCTGTTGGAATTATGTATATTGTGGAAACGCTGTCGGTGATGCTGCAGGTCAGCTATTTCAAGTTGACGCACGGCAAACGACTGTTTAAAATGAGCCCGATCCACCATCACTTTGAGATGTGTGGCTGGAGCGAAAACAAGATTGTGTCCGTTTTTTCTGCAATCACAGCGATTGCAGGCGGTGCGGCGGTCCTGTTGATGAAATAACGGTAATTTCAAATCCATTTTACAGAGAGGAGTGAGAGTGTGGCAAGAGCGGAAAACAAGAAAAAATTTCGTTTGTTTTTTTCCAAAGCGCCGTTTGATGCGCCGTTTATGGCACTGCTTCTGATCTTGGTGACGATCGGTCTTGTATGTATGTTTTCGGCAAGCTATGTCAACGGCTATTACCGCGAGGATGACAGCTATTTTTATATCAAAAAGCAGCTGATTTTTGCCGCCGTCGGCATCGGTGCGATGCTCCTTCTCTCCTGTGTGGATTATCATGTATGGCATCAGCTGTCCCTTCCGGTGCTGGCTGTTGCGTTTATTCTGCTGGTCGTCGTGTTGATGATCCCCACACAGGACGGCGTTCAGCGGTGGATTCCGCTTCCGGGTCTTGGTAACATCCAGCCCTCGGAGGTGGCAAAATTTGCGATGATCGTGATGTTTGCTCACATGATATCGCTGAATTACAAACACATGAAAAAAATCACAAAAGGCTATCTTCCGTTTATAGGTGTCATGGGCGTTTTGTGTCTTCTTACGGTTCTTGAGCCGCACTTGTCGGGTACGATCCTGCTGGCGGCGATCGGCTTTGTGATGATGTTTGTCGGCGGCACGAGAATCGTGTATCTGCTCGGTACTGTTTTGCTCGGCGGTGGCGTGGTGGTCTTTATGATCGCCGTGCTCGGGTATGAGCAGGACCGTATCGAGGTGTGGCTGAATCTGTTTGAGGTGTATAAAAACAACCGCGATCAGGCGTGGCAGACGATGCAGTCGCTCTACGCCATCGGTTCGGGCGGCATTATGGGACAGGGATTCGGCAATTCCCGCCAAAAGCACTTGTTCTTGCCCGAGCCGCAGAATGACTTTGTGTTTGCTATTGTTTGCGAGGAATTCGGCTTTGTCGGCGCTGTGCTCATCATTGTGCTGTTTGCAATATTGGTATGGCGCGGCTTCATCATTGCCACGCGCTCGCCTGATAAATTCGGGTTTATGTTAGCGGTCGGCCTGTCGGCACAGATTGCCATTCAGGTGGCACTCAACATCGCCGTTGTGACAAATCTTCTGCCGAATACGGGTATCAGTCTGCCGTTCTTCAGTTACGGCGGTTCCTCGCTGATTATGTTGCTCGGTCAGATGGGCATATTGCTGTCGGTTTCGCGACAATCCACCAAGAAACAAGCGTAGTTCAACCTAAGGAGTAAGAGATATGCGTGTATTGATGACGGGCGGCGGTACGGCGGGACATATCAATCCTGCGCTGACGATTGCCGGAGCGCTCCAGGAGACCTATCCCGATTGTGAGATTTTGTTTGTCGGTGCAGAGGGTCGTATGGAAACACGGCTGGTTCCTGCGGCGGGCTACCGTATCGAAACGATGAAGGTAAGCGGGTTTTCCCGCAAACTGACACCCGCGGCCATCGGTCATAACATCGGCGCGGCATGGCAGGCGGTAACGGCAGGCGGCCGTGCCGACCGTATTATAAAAGAGTTCAAACCCGATATTGCCATCGGCACGGGCGGTTATGTGTGCGGCCCGATCCTGCGAAAGGCGGCAAAGCGCGGCATTCCTGTGGTGGTGCACGAATCTAACGCACTCCCCGGTGTCACCGTGAAGATGCTCAGCAAATGGGCAACCGTGTGTTTGCCCGAAGAATCCGCCAAAGCCTACCTTCCTGCCGATGCCAAGGCGGTCGTTGTGACGGGCAACCCGCTCCCTGCGGATTTTGCGCAGATTCCCAAGGCGCAGGCGCGTGAACGGCTGGGTCTTGATGACCGCCCGTTGGTGCTGTCCTTCGGTGGCAGTCTTGGTGCAGCCGCGATCAACTGCGCTGTCAGCGGTATGCTGGAAAAGAGCCACCACGAGGGTAAATTGCAGCACATTCACGGCGCAGGCCGTGCAGGCTATGCCGCGATGTGTGAAGCACTCAAGGCAAGTGGTGTCCCGCTTCACGGCGATGGCATCGATGTGCGGGAGTATATTGACAATATGAAAGACTGTATGGCGGCGGCAGATGTGGTGATCTGCCGTTGCGGTGCGATGACCTTGACGGAGCTGCAGGCGTGCGGCAAGCCGTCCATTCTGATCCCGTCGCCTTATGTGGCGGAAAACCATCAGTTCCACAACGCACAGGCGCTTGTCACGCGCGGGGCGGCGATCTGTATGGAAGAAAAGGATTTGACCGCATCGTCTTTGTGGGAGGCGGTCAGGAGCATCACAGAAGATCCCGCAACAATGCTGCGCATGAGCGAAAACGCCCGTCGCGGAGCGGTAAGCGGCGCGATGGACCGTATTCTCGAGGTTGTTGCAGACGCCTTGAAATCGGCAAAGAAATAAGAATTTTGCTTGAAAATTCACCGATTTTTACGAAATAGCATACCATATCAACAGAAACGGCTAAGGCTGTCGGTTGACAGAAAAGGGGTATGACTATGAGTAAATTGGTGATCAACGGCGGGAGACGGCTGGAAGGGGAGCTGACACTCCACGGAGCCAAAAACAGTGCGTTGCCGCTGTTGGCGGCGGCTATGTTATCCTCCTCTCCCGTGATATTGGATCGTGTGCCGGCGCTGTCCGATGTGCAGGCATCGGCGGCGATTCTGACCCACCTCGGTTGCGAGGTTCACCGTGATGGTGACAGTATGGAAATCGTCCCGTCACAAGAGTGTGCCGATCACATTCCCGAGCGGCTGATGCGCGAAATGCGCAGTTCTATTGTGTTTCTCGGTGCGATGCTTGCCAAAGCAGGGGCGGCGCGGCTGTGCTTCCCCGGCGGATGTGAGCTCGGACCGCGACCGATCGATCTGCATTTGCAAGCGCTCCGTCAGATGGGCGTGGAGATTTTGGAGGACGGCTGTGCGCTTTATTGCCGTGCTCCCGAAGGCCTGCACGGTGCAAAGATCGCGTTGTCGTTCCCGAGTGTCGGTGCCACGGAAAATGTGTTGCTTGCGGCGGTGCTTGCCAAGGGGCAAACGGTGCTCAGCAATGCGGCCAAAGAACCCGAGATCGTGGATTTGTGTACATTCCTGAATGCCTGCGGCGCACGGATTCGTGGCGCGGGAGAAAGTGTACTCTACATTGAAGGTGTTGATCGCCTGATCGGTTGTCGTTACAGCGTAATGCCCGACCGCATTGAGGCTACGACCTATCTGGCGGCGGCGGCAGTCACGGGCGGTGCAATCACCCTGAACGGCGTCGTTCCGTCACACCTGACAGCGGTGCTGTCGGTGTTTGAAGAAGCGGGTTGCACGCTTCATACAAGCAACTCCGCGATCCGTTTGAAAGCACCTCAAAGATTGTCGCGCGTACGGGTGGTACGCACAATGCCGTATCCCGGCTTTCCCACGGATGCGCAAGCCCCTGTGATGGCGATGGCAACGGTGGCGGCGGGAACCGGTGTGTTTATTGAAAATATTTTTGACAGTCGTTACAAGCATGTTTCGGAGCTTGTGCGTATGGGCGCACAGATCAAGACCGAAGGTCGGATGGCCGTTGTGGAGGGGGTTCCTTCTTTACACGGTGCGAAGGTGTGCTGTACCGATTTACGCGGCGGTGCGGCTCTGCTGGTGGCGGGGCTTGCCGCGCAGGGGACGACCGAAATCGGGCGGCTTTGTCATTTGGACCGCGGATATGTGGCTCCCGAAAGGGTGCTGACGGCGCTGGGAGCGGATATCCGACGAAAAGATGTGTAAGGCGGTGAGACCGTGGCAAAAACAAAAAAAGAGGACATGACCGATGAACAGCGCCGCCATGCGGCAGAGCATGCGCTGGCGACCAAGCGGTTTTATTTGCTGATCGTGTTGCTGTTTCTGATTTTGGGATTGGTGATTTCGTCGGTGGTGCTGTGGTTTGCCACGCCGCGTCCCGAGGAGCCGGATAAACCGCCTTCGACCACCGGCAATATGTTTGCGGTGGAAACCGTCACAGTGGAAGGAAACACCCGTTATCTGGAAGAATCGGTGATCGGTGAAAGCGGAGTGCTGATCGGTCAAAGTATTTTTTCCGTGGAGAGCAACGAGATTGAGGCGCATCTGCTCGAGACCTTCCCGTATTTTTCGTCGGTGGAAGTACAGACTCTGCATATGGATGAAGTGCGGATTCAAGTCACCGAAACCGATGTGATCGGCGTGATGTATGCGGACGGTTGCTGGGTTCCTGTCGGCGCCAACGGAAAGGCGCTTGACAAACAACCCGTCACTTCTGACCGCCCGAAAAACAGCCTGTATATCAAATGCGGCTTGCCTGAGGGCGGCATTGTCGTCGGTGCTCCTGCGATGGAGGATTACACGGCTTCGGTTCTCAGCACGATTCTGTCCGCGATCAATCAATATCAGCTCACCGATGTCACGGAGATCGATTTGATCGATCTGACGGATATCCGCCTTGTGTGGCGTTCACAGATCGAGGTGTTGCTCGGCAATACCACCAATCTGGTGCATGAGATCGGTGTTGCTTCGACGACCATCCCCAAAATTCTGGAGAGTCGCGGTGCGCAGGTGACGGGACGGTTGAATCTGGTTTCGTATTCCAATGAAGCACTTGAAAATCAGGCGATTTTCACACCGACTTCGCTTCTGCCGACCTCGACGACCGCTACGCGTAAGCCTGCTGCAGGGGAAACCACCACCACAACGGTGCCGACGCAGGTGGATGAGTCTGACGGGGAAGAGTATTACGAGGAGGACTCCTATTATGAGGAGTCTTACGACGAAGAATACTACGAAGAGGACACCTATTATGAGGAGCCTTATGACGAGGGGTACTACGAAGAGGACTCCTCAGAGGAGTATTACGAAGAAGACAGCGGTTACAGTGAGGAATAAGCAACAGCTGTGTTACCATTATCGGGTAAATCGGTTACTAAACCGTTAATACCGCCTGATAGAATAAAAATTTTTTGTAAAGTGGGTCGAAAATTGCAAATTTTCTGTTGATATTGCGGCGAGTCCGTGGTATGATTAGAATAATGGCAATGGTATAGATATATCTTAGCATACTAAAACAGAGAGGATGTTTTTCATGGGATTTCAAATTGAAAACGATTACGCAAGCGGCGTGCAGATAAAGATCGTCGGTGTCGGCGGCGGCGGCGGAAACGCTGTTGACCGTATGGTGCGCTCGGGCCTCCAGGGCGTTGAGTTCGTGGCGATCAACACCGACCGTCAGGCAATTGCCCGTTCGCAGGCTACTCTGAAGCTCCAGATCGGCGAGAAGCTGACTCACGGCATGGGCGCCGGCGCAAACCCCGACAA
>JAZRTC010000051.1:0-18940 GCA_045651865.1 Acutalibacteraceae bacterium | reverse complement strand
CATTGTCTTCCTAAGGCCGCTTGGCCTCCGACTTGTAGTAAATATCGATCAGATATTCTCTGCCGCCGTAGGCGACATTGAAGGCTTGTCCCGCCGCCTCATGCGATGCAAGACACGCTTTCAGGTTCGCCTCAATAACATTTTCAATATAGGTAAAGTCACGCGATTGCTTACCGTCACCGTTGATGGTGGGCTGTTCATCGCTGAGAAGCAGCTTGATGAACTTCGGGATCACCGCCGCGTAAGCACCGTTCGGGTTCTGACGACGACCGAATACATTGAAATAACGCAGGCCGTAGGTGTCAAGACCGTAGTGACGGGTATACTGCTTTGCCCACTCCTCATCACAGCGCTTGGTCAGCGCATAAGGCGACAGCAGGTTGCCCTCGATTCCCTCGGTTTTGGGCAGGTTCGGCTCATCGCCGTACACCGACGAGCTCGACGCATACACAAACTTTTTCACGCCTTGCTGACGCGCGGCTTCCAGCATATTGAGTGTACCCGTAATATTATTTGCACAGTAAAACAGCGGCATCTCAATCGAACGCGGCACACTGCCCCACGCCGCCTGGTTGAGGACATAATCCACACCCTCGCACGCTTTGATGCAGGTATCAAGATCCTTGATATCGCCTTTGATAAATTCATAATTCGGATTGTCCGCAAACATATCCACATTCGCCTGACTGCCCGTGGACAGGTCATCGAGACAACGCACGCGATACCCCATATTCAGGATCGCTTCGCACAAATTCGAACCGATAAAGCCCGCACCGCCCGTCACGAGAAACAGCGAATGTTCCGGGAACACCAAATGCTTATAACCCATTTTTACAGCCTCCAGTAGCAGTAACCCGCATCCTCATACAACTTGCGGTCAAGAATACCCTTTACATCGAGAAGCACTTTTTTGCCCTCGCCGAAGAAGCCGTCCACATCCGCCATCGTCAGCGACGAGAACGCCTCATGCGACACAGCAAGGATCACCGCATCCATATCGCGGATGTCCTCCATGCCGACAAATTCTACGCCGTACAGGTGCTTTGCCTCTGCCGCATCCGCCACGGGATCGGCAATGGTCGGCTCCACGCCGTACTCGCGCAACTCCTTGACGATATCGAACACCTTGCTGTTGCGGGTGTCGGGGCAATTTTCCTTGAAGGTAAAGCCGAGAAGTGCCACGCGCGCATCCTTGACACGCTTGCCCGACGCGATCAGCTTTTTGATCGCATTTTCGGCAACATACTTGCCCATATCGTCATTGATGCGGCGACCCGCCAGAATCACCTGGCTATGATAGCCGATCTGCTCCGCTTTATAAGTAAGGTAATAGGGATCCACACCGATGCAGTGACCGCCGACAAGACCCGGGAAGAACTTGAGGAAGTTCCACTTGGTTCCCGCGGCTTCCAGCACCGACTTGGTATCAATACCCATTTTGTTAAAGATGATCGACAGCTCATTCATAAACGCAATATTGATATCACGCTGGCTGTTTTCGATCACCTTTGCCGCCTCGGCAACTTTGATGCAGGACGCACGGTGCACACCGGCATCCACCACAAGCTCATACACCTTGGCAATCTCATCAAGCGACTCCTCGTCCATACCTGACACGATCTTCACGATCGTTTCGAGACGGTGCACTTTATCGCCGGGGTTGATTCGCTCGGGCGAGTAGCCCACTTTGAAATCAACGCCGCATTTAAGACCCGATTCCGCTTCCAGGATCGGCACGCACACATCCTCCGTCACACCGGGATACACCGTCGACTCATACACCACGATGCTGCCCTTGACAAGATTGCGGCCAACGATGCGGCTCGCACCCTCCACAGGAGAGAGATCGGGGGTGTGATCATCATTCACAGGTGTCGGCACCGCGACAATATGGAACTTGGCGCGACGAAGCGCGGTTTCATCCGAGGTAAATTCCACCGTCGTCTCACGGATGGCATCATCACCAACCTCATTGGTCGGATCAACGCCCGCTTTGTACAGTGCAATCTTCTTTTCGTTGAGATCGTAGCCGATCACCTTGATCTTTTTGGCAAACGCCACCGCGATCGGCATACCGACATAGCCGAGACCAACAAGCGATATTGCTTCTTCTCCGTTGACGATTTTTTCATATAATGACATAAAGGTCTCTCCTTTATTTAATCTTGCTGATTTCTTCCATATAACATTTTATAACATACGCACGATCAAATTCGCGTTCGGCCTTCTGCCGTCCCGCTCGTCCCATCGCCGCTTTTTGCTCGTAAGGTAGTTGTATAAACTCGCGAATCGCACGCACCAGATCGTCTCCGTTGCGCACTTTGCAAGCAATTCCCGAAACGCCGTTGTCATAGGTTTCGCGACATCCCGATACATCGGTTGCTACGATCGGTCGCGCACACGCCGCCGCTTCCAGCAACACATTGGACATACCCTCATGATAGGAGGCGTGAATAATCGCATGCGCTTCTTTCAGACACGCGTGAATATCCGACTGCTGACCGAGATATTCAATATCTCCTGCCTGCGCAGCATCTTTCACCTGTTCCTCATACGCGCCGTCAAAACCGCCGATGACGCGGAATACGGTATCGGGAAATTCCTGACGGATGATTTTCGCAGCATACAGCACCTCATCGGCACCCTTGTCCTTCATAATACGACCGATGTTCACAAATACAAGCGGCTCTTCCTTTTGGGGATAGGGCTCTGCTTGATGCTCCTGAAGGTTGACGCCCGAACCGGGAAGCATGACATAGTTTCCTTTCACAATGCCGTTTTGAAGCATAAAATCCCGATTGGCTTCATTTTGAAAAAACACCGTATGTGCTTTTCGCAAACCGAATTTATACAAACACAGCAACAACTTTTGCATCCATCCGCCGTTTTCGATCGCCATACCGAGACCCGTAATGTTTGCCATATACGGAATATTCAGCGACGCGCATGCCATACCGGCATATACATTCGGTTTGACCGTATAGGTAAGCACCGCATCCGGATGGATGGTTTTTAATAAAACTTTGTAAAACGAAATCTGTCGGAGTTCGGCAAGCGGGTTGGTGCCATGACGATCAAACTCACACGCGTGGTACACGCACCCCATTGCCGTGAGCATTCCCACATACTCACCGTCAGGCAGACAAATATGTACCTCGTGGACTTTTAAAAGTTCTTCGATCAGTTCACGACGGAATTTATACAAGCCAACATCGTTGTTGGCAACAATCAACACACGCATTTTCCGTTCTCCCTGTTTACAGACTCAACACAGCCGGTACACCTTTATACACACCGCTGACCGTGATATCCTTCACCACGACAGCGCCCGCGCCAATCATACAATCGTCTGTTATATCTACATTATTAATCACCGTTGCACCCGCACCGATCCAGGTGCGCGCGCCGATGTGCACTGTGCCGCACACATGCGAACCAACCGAGATATGAGAGAACTCTCCCACTGTGCAATCGTGATCCACCGATGCCGCCGTATTGACAATGACACCATCGCCGACAGTAACATCTACACAAAGGATTGCACCTGCCGCGATCATACTGCCGCGACCGACCGAAGCACCGCTTGCGATCACCGCCGACGGATGTATGAGTGTCACAACCGACGCGCCGATACTTTCCAGCTGTCGCTGAATACGCTCACGAATCTTACTGTTGCCGATCGCCACAAAAAAATCCGCTGTATCAATGTACTGTCCCGCATCTGCCACCGTGCCGATCACACCGTCACGCGGTGCATCATCCAGATATGCAATTTCGCTGTATCCGCGTTGCAAGGCAATATCCGCCGCCACATGACCGTGACCGCCCGCACCGATGATCAATAAGCGTTTCATATGTTAGCAACATCCTTCTTCTCGGTATTCACCGAGCCCTTGAATTCTTCCATTGTTGCGGAGGTTTCCGAACTGATCCCCTCGCGCTTGAGCACCGACATCGCGGTGTCAAAAATAATCTTGATATCCCCCAAAAAGGTGATATTCTCCACATACTGCACATCCAGTGCAAATTTCGCTTCCCAGGTCAGCGCGTTGCGGCCGTTCGCCTGCGCCAGTCCCGTAAGACCGGGACGCACCAGATGGCGGCGGCGTTGCTCCTCGCTGTACAGCGGAAGATATTTTACCAGAAGCGGTCTGGGGCCGATGACCGACATATCGCCGATCAGAATATTGATAAGCTCAGGAAGCTCATCCAGTGATGTACTGCGCAAAAAGCGCCCATAGCGATTAAGTCGCACTTCATCGGGAAGAAGCTCGCCGTTTGCATCCCGACGGTTATCCATCGTGCGGAATTTGATCAGGCGGAAAATGCGTTCCTCGCCTGTTTTCGGATCGATCTTACCGGGACGAAGCTGGGTAAAAAACGGATTGCCACCCATTGCCACCGCACCGATCACAATGAGAATCAACAGCAGCGGCGACAGGATCGTCAGCGCCATCAGTGAGAGCAGAAAATCGACCGCACGCTTGAAATACTTTGCATACATACCGTCATCCTCACAGGCAGGCGCGGATCGCATCGATCACGAATTGCTGATCCTCTTCGGTCATCTTGATATCCGACGGGAGGCACAGACCTCTTGCGAAGATATCCTCATTCACCGCTTTATCGCCCGCTGTCACGAAATCGCAATCCTTGAACACCGGCTGCATATGCATCGGCTTCCAGATGGGACGCGTTTCAATCCCCTGCGCCTGCAACTTCTCAAGCACCGTGATGGGGCTGACACCCGCCTCTTCGTTGATCAGCATGCACGACAGCCAGAAGTTCGGGGTCATATCCTCCGTATACGGACTCATCGTTACAGGCAGATCCGCAAAGGCTTCTTTATAGCGGTTGTAAATGGCTGTTTTCTTTTCGATATGTTCATCCAGATGGATCAGCTGGCCGCGGCCGATACCCGCACACACATTGCTCATGCGGTAGTTGTAGCCGATCTCCTCGTGCTGATACCAATAGGCATTTTCACGCGCCTGCGTTGCCCAGAAATATGCCTTTTCACGCGATGCGGCATCCTTTGTCAGCAACATACCACCGCCCGAGCTGGTGATGATCTTGTTGCCGTTGAAGCTCAGTACATTGTATTTGCCGAAGCTGCCGCATTTCTTTCCTTTGTAGGATGCACCCAGCGCTTCTGCAGCATCCTCAATCAGGATCGCATTATGCTTCTCGCACACCGCGAGGATCGCGTCCATATCCGCGGGCGTGCCGTACAGATGTACCAGCATCACGACCTTTGCCTGCGGATATTTTTCAAACGCTTTCTCCAGCGCTTTCGCATCCATATTCCAGGTGTTATATTCCGAGTCGATAAAAACCGGCACACCGCCCTCATACACAACAGGATTGACCGTCGCCGCAAATGTCATATCCGAGCAAAGCACGATATCGCCGCGCTTCACACCCGCAAGCTTGACCGCCAGATGAAGTGCCGCCGTACCCGCTGACAGAGACAGACCGTAAAGCGGTTCGTCGCCTTTTACCGCGTCAACGATTTCCTCCTCAAACTTGTCGCAGTTGAAGCCGAGAGGCGCAATCCAGTTGCGCTCAAACGCTTCGTTGACAAATGCAAGCTCCTCGCCGTGCATGGTCGGTGTGGACAATCCAATGTGTTTTTTCATACTTTTTCGACCCCACTTTTTTAAAACTTCATCGCGAAAAAATCGCACACAATTCCAATATACCCATTTTTACACATAATACATCATATCATAGTCGTCTGCAGAATTCAAGCAAAAACTGGTTTTTTTATTCTTTTCCTCTATATTTACACAATTATGCCACATCTTCCTGCATCGGCATCACCAGTGTCTGTGCGCTTTCGAGCATATTCTCCGCAAAAATGGCATATCCACGGGTGGGATCGCCGACGAATACATGCGTCACCGCTCCCACCAATCTGCCGTTTTGCACAATCGGGCTGCCGCTCATACCGCAAAGCACACCGCCCGTTGCTTCTAACAACACCTCATCCGTGACACGGATCACCATGTTCTGTGTCGGCACGCCGTCGCGATAATCCACCTTTTCAATGGTGATGTTGTACGCAATCGGACGGTCTCCCGCAACGGTTGTGATCATCTGTGCTTCTCCCTCGGTAACCTCCTGTTTGTACGCAATCGGCAGGGTTGCCCACGCATCCGGCTGTTCACTTAATACACCATAGAGACCCGTATCCACATTGGTCATCAGCACACCCCACGAACCTTTCTGAAAGCTCCCGAGAAGCTCACCGGGAGAGCCGACCTGCCCCTTTGTTACGCCGAAAATGGACGCAGGCACGATTTCGCCTGATGAGATGGGCACCCGCTCGCCCGTATCGGCATCGTTGACGGGATGACCGAGACCGGCAAACACCCCGCTCGTCACATCATAAAAGGTCAGCGTGCCGATGCCCGCCGCGCTGTCACGCACCCACATACCGGCTTTCAGACACCGCTCCTTGACCGAGGCAAGCGGCGTCAACGACACATCAAATTCCACCTGTGCACGGCGCACCCTTAAACTGAGAGGATAGCCCTTGCTGTTTTCCACAATAGATGCCACCTGCGCGGTCGTGGAAACCGCTTCGCCGTCGATGCTCAGGATGCTGTCACCCACACGCAATCCCGCCAGTCGCGCAGGACTTCTCGAGCCTTGTCGGCTGTCCACATCACTCAGCCCCACCACCAGCACACCCTGTGTGAACATCTTGATACCAAACGGCATACCGCATACCGCCGCATCGGGTCGTTCTGTCACCTCCACCGACACCTCGCGCACGGGGAAGATGCCAAACAGCGATACCGTCGCCTCGTACCGTCCGCCCTCTCGCGCCTGCGTCTGCCACGCACCGTTTTCCCGTACCGAAGCCACCGACGACGGCAGTTCCAGTGCTTCCCCCACGCTCACTGTGAACGACCCCGCCGTCACCGCATCCGTATACGCAATGCCGCCGAAGACCGCAACCGACAGCACACACAGCAACAACGACAACCCCCGCACAAACCCTTTCATAGTCAGCCCTCACCTTTTTATTTTTCTCTTAATTTACTGTTCCGCAAAAGCGCCGCTGTATGCATCGCAGACAAAACCTTTAAATTTTAAAATTGTTCATTGTGTTTTCGGTGAAAATAAGGTAAAATAGAAACAGTATAAACAAGGAGGGATCGTGATGCGTGTCGCTGTGATCGGCAGTCGCTGTGAGGAAGACGGACTTGCTGACCTTATACGGGATCATCTGCCGCCTTACACCACCGAAATCGTCAGCGGCGGTGCCAAGGGTGTGGATCAGGTTGCCCGAGCGGTTGCGAAAGAACTCGGGATTCCGCTGACGGAATTTTTGCCCGATTACGAAACCTACGGCAAACGCGCGCCGCTTGTGCGCAATGACCGCATCGTGGACTACGCCGATATGGTACTCGCCTTCTGGGACGGCGATTCCCACGGCACACAATATGTGATCGGCGAATGTCTCAAACGCGGCAAACGCGTTGTGTACATCCCCCTGAAAGGAGAATAACCGCATGGATTCCATCAAAGGTACGGTCGAAGCAACCATTCAGCTGACCAAAGCCAACTGCTACTATATGACCCACGGCGTCTGCTCGCTGTCGGTCATTGAGGATCATTTCATCAGCCCGACCGAACGCGTGCAGCCGAACGATCTGTTTTACTGCCCGCGTCTGTATGCACTGATGTGCGGCCGCGAAAAGGATAAGGCAATCCCCGCTGTTCCCTGCAACTGCGGTCATGTGCAGATTCTGGGTAATCCCCAGCGCGCATGTATTGCCGAGCGCAAGGAACTGGTGTTGCCGCTGGAAATCAACGATGACAAACAGGAACGCGAGCTGTGCGATGTGTGCGGCGGACAGACAACCCTGCACGAGGACGAAGAAGCCGGCAAACGCATCCTGTCCGTGAAGGTTCACGCTGTCAAAGCGAGTAAAAAATGAGTCATACACATTCATCAAACGGACTGTCCTGTGAGGAAGTCCTCAAGCGGCAACAGGACGGTCGCGTCAACCGCACCAAATCCTCGGTTGCCAAGCCGCTTTTCCGCATTATGCTGGATAACACCTGCACCCTGTTCAACGCGATCAATGCGCTGATCGCCGTCGCACTGATTCTGGTCGGCTCCTACCACAACCTGCTGTTTTTCGGGGTGGTGCTGTGCAATTCAGTGATCGGCATTGTGCAGGAGCTTCGTTCCAAACGGACACTGGAAACACTATCCCTGCTCCACGGCACAAAAGCACATGTGCGCCGCGGTGGCAGGGATCTGTCCATTCCGCCCGAAGACATCGTGGAGGATGATCTTCTTCTGCTGGCAAGCGGCGATCAGATCAGTGTGGACGCCGCTGTACAAAACGGCATACTGGAAGTGGATGAATCGTTGCTGACGGGTGAATCCGTCCCTGTATGCAAGCAAGCGGGCGACGAACTGCTGTCGGGCAGCTTTGTTGTCAGCGGCAGCGGCGAAGCGGTTGCCGTGCGCGTCGGCGAGCAGGCGTATGCCGCCCGCCTTACCGCGGAAGCCAGAGCTTACAAACGGCTTCGCTCCAAGCTTCTCACCGATGTCAACCGCATCATCCGCTTTACGGGACTGTTTATGATTCCGTTCGCCGCTTTACTGATGGCGCGCGAATGGTTCTCGGCGGAATTTGTGCTCAAAGAAGCCGTCACCGCGACGGCCGCCGCGCTGATCGGAATGATGCCACAGGGACTCATTCTGCTGACGACCGTTGCACTGACAGTCGGTGTGATCCGCCTTGCAAAAAAACAAACACTGGTACAAGAACTCTACGGCATTGAATCGCTGTCCCGCGTGTCCTTGCTCTGTCTGGATAAAACCGGTACGATCACCACGGGCAATATGACTGTCTGCGAAGTTATACCGCTGTCCGACCGCTTTGATGAAGCACTCATCGGGCAAGCCATTCACGCCATCGGCGATACCAACGCCACCGCCAAAGCGCTGTGTCGGTATTTCCCCGCACAGCATACCTATACCGTGACGGAGCGGATGCCGTTCTCCTCCGACCGCAAGCAGAGCGCTGTCTGCTTTAAAGAAGTCGGCACGGTCGTGTTCGGCGCTTTTGACCGCCTGTTTGCGAACACCCCGCTCCCCGCGCCGTTACAAGAGGCAGTACAGCAAGGCAAGCGCGTACTGGTCGTGGGACTTCGCGACCATAAAACAAGCGACTTGCAAGCGCTTGCCGCAATCGTGCTGGAAGATGAACTTCGCAGCAACGCCAAAGAAATCCTATCCTATTTTCAGCAGGAGGATGTAACCCTGCGCGTGCTGTCGGGCGACCATCCCGACACCGTCGCCGCCGTTGCCGTGCAAGCAGGCTTGCACGGTGCTGACCGCGCCGTTGATGCTTCGACACTGACCACTCCCGATGCGCTTCGGGATGCCGCCGAACGGTATGTTGTGTTCGGTCGCGTCAGCCCCACACAAAAGCGGGAGCTGATCCGCTGTTTTCAGGAACAGGGGCATACCGTCGCGATGACCGGTGACGGTGTGAACGATGTGCAGGCACTCAAGACGGCGGACTGCTCCGTTGCGATGGCGGCAGGCAGTGACGCGGCAAAGCAGGTGTCTCAGCTGGTGCTTCTCAACTCCGATTTCGCCGCTCTTCCCGCCACACTGATGGAAGGACGGCGCGTGGTTAACAACATCACCCGCACCGCTTCGCTGTTTCTTGTCAAAACGGTAATGTCTTTCCTAATCACACTGTGCGCCATCCTGCTCCCGATGGCGTATCCCTTTGAACCTCTGCAACTCACGCTCATCGGTGTGTTCGCCGAGTCCGTACCGGGATTTTTCCTGACACTGGAACCCAGCCGTGAACGCATCAAAGGGCATTTTCTGCATACCGTGTTAAAAAGCGCCGTGCCAAGCGCCGTGATCATCACCCTGCTGATCCTGCTGACGCAATTATTTGTCGCACCGTTTCTCTCACTTTCGGCGGAGCAGGCATCCACCCTGTGCGTGTATCTGACGGGCTTTGTGTGGCTGGTTCAGCTGTGGCGCGTATGCCGCCCGTTCACCGTTGCCCGCCGTGTGTTGTGGGTGCTGATGACCGTCGGTTTTTTTGCAAGCGCATTGCTTCTGGCCAATGTTCTGCCCGCCATATTTGCCGCGCTCGGCTTTGCCATGGAGACGGTGTTTGTCCTGCCGACGGGCGCGATGTGGGCCGCCTTTGGCATACTTGCCGCGGTCACGATTCCGCTCGATCGCCTGTTGTGTCGCCTCGCTGACGCGTTAATTCGGTAAATTTTTGCATTTCCACCGCAAAAAACTTGCAAAAACCCCTTGCAAAACGCGTAAAAAGGGTCTATAATTGACCTCGTTACGACACAAACACTGCAATTTGTGTCAAAACCCTTTTGTTCAGAAACCTTTAAGGAGGCTATTTTTATGATCAACAACGAGTATCTCAAGAAAGTCTACGCAGATGTTGAGGCGCGCAACCCCCATGAGCCCGAGTTCCTGCAGGCAGTGCACGAGGTTCTGGAGTCCATCGAACCCGTCGTCGAGCAGAACCCCGCTTACGAGCAGAGCGGCGTCATCGAGCGTATGGTCGAGCCTGAGCGCCAGATCTTCTTCCGCGTGCCGTGGGCCGACGACAACGGCAAGGTGCAGGTGAACCGCGGCTATCGCGTGCAGTTCAACTCTGCCATCGGCCCCTACAAGGGCGGCATCCGTTTCAACAAGACGGTCAACGCATCCATCATCAAATTCCTCGGCTTTGAGCAGACCTTCAAGAACAGCCTGACCACCGTCCTCATGGGCGGCGGTAAGGGCGGCTCTGACTTCGATCCCGCCGGCAAGAGCGACGGCGAAGTGATGCGTTTCTGCCAGAGCTTCATGACCGAGCTGCAGCGCCACATCGGCGCGGACACCGATGTGCCCGCTGGTGATATCGGCGTCGGCGCACGCGAGGTCGGCTATATGTACGGTCAGTACAAGCGCCTGCGCAATGAGTTCACGGGCGTTCTGACCGGTAAGGGCCGCGCTTACGGCGGTGCGCTGATCCGTCCGGAAGCTACCGGCTTCGGTGCGGTGTACTACACCGTCGAGATGCTCAAGTGGCTCGGCGAGGACATCAAGGGCAAGACGGTCGCTATCTCCGGCTTCGGCAATGTTGCGTGGGGTACCGCGCTGAAGGTTGCTGAGCTCGGCGGCAAGGTTGTCACGCTCTCCAGCCTCGACGGCTATGTGTACGACGAAGAGGGTGTCACCACTCCCGAAAAGATCAACTTCATGCTCGAGATGCGTGCTTCGGGCAAGAACGAAGTCAAGGCCTATGCCGACAAGTTCGGCGTGCCCTTCTTCCCCGGCCAGAAGCCGTGGGGCGTGAAGGTCGACATCGTGATGCCCTGCGCGACCCAAAATGAGGTTACGCTTGAGGACGCGAAGAAGATCGTCGACGCCGGCATCAAGTACTATGTCGAGGTTTCCAACATGCCCACCACCGCAGACGCTGTTGCCTACTTCAAGGAGCACAATGTGATCGTGGCTCCCTCCAAGGCAGTTAACGCAGGCGGCGGGGCTGTCTCGGGTCTCGAGATGAGCCAGAACTCGATGCGTTACAGCTGGACTTCGGAAGAGGTCGACGCGAAGCTCAAGCAAATCATGAAGGACATCTTCGAGTCCTCTGTTGCAGCGGCGAAGAAGTACGGCATGGAAGGCGACCTCATCGCAGGTGCGAACATCGCCGGCTTCGAGAAGGTTGCCGACGCTATGATGGCACAGGGCGTTGTGTAATTCCTGTTCATAAAACACCCAACGAGGTGTCGCATTTCTGCGACACCTCGTTTTTGTTAGTTGCGATTTTTACGGCGTTATGGTATGATGGAGGTATACCACAACGGATATTTATTTTTCATTCTTCACTGCCCTTCAGGGAGGTTTCTTATGTTACAGCTTATTCTCGGACGATCAGGTTTCGGCAAGACCTATCGCGTACTGGCGCAGCTGGACGATCTGGCGCGCCATGCCGACGCGGACGATGTGTTTTATCTGATCGTTCCCGAGCAAGTCTCGTTTGAGACCGAGCGCGCACTGCTCCGTTCCCTCGGCGAGACGGATGCCGCGAAGATCCGCGTGCTGAGCTTTACGCGCCTGTGCGAAACGCTGATGAAAGGCCATACCGCCCGTCCGCTCTCAAACGGCGCAAAAATCCTGCTGATGAGCCGTGCGCTGTCGGAAAGCCGCGATTCGCTTTCTCTGCTGTCGGCATCCGCACATATTGACACGGTCACGGCACTGCTTGACATGGCGGCGGAATGCCGTCAGTCCGCCGTATCCCCCGCTCAGCTGAGCGAGGCACTGGCACTCCTCCCCGACGGCACGCTGAAAACCAAAACACGCGAGCTGTCGCTCGTTTTAGAAACCTATGACGCGTTGACGGCAACCTGCGGCAGTGATGCCGAGGAGCACTTGCTTCAGTTGCGGGATTATCTCAACGAAAACCGCGTGATGGAAGGTGCGACCGTCTTTGTCGACGGCTTCAAAGGCTTTACCGCACCCGAATTGCAGGTGCTGACCGCGCTGATGGCGCAGGCGGCGAAAGTCACCGTCACGCTGTGCGCCGACCGCGACGCCACCGATCCCGACGGCGTGGATCGTCTGTCGGTGCCGATGGATACCGCTTCGCGTCTCAAACGCGCGGCAAGTTCCGTCGCTTGCCCGATTGCCGCACCCGTATTTCTGATGACGCCCTATCGCTTTCAAAACGATGCCCTGCGGACGCTGGAAGAACGCGCCTTCTGCCCGAAAGATCCCGATGCCGAAGTACCTGCCGTGAACGGCGAGGTGACCTTGACCTCCTGCGCGGATGTCTATGCCGAGGCGCGGTACACGGTGCAATCCATCCGCCGTCTGATGCGGAAAGAGGGTCTGCGCGCCCGCGACATTGCAGTTGTCGCGCGCAACCTTACCGACTATATCGGTGTGTTGGATGTCGCGCTGGAGCAGGCAAACATCCCCTGTTATCTCGACCGCCGCGCGCCTATTGTCTCGGAAGGACTGGTCACAGCGGTGCTGACCGCCCTGCGCATTGCAACGGGCAAATGGCGCACTGATTCCTTGCTTCAGCTGGTCAAGACAGGACTTCTCGGTTTCTCGGTGCAATCGGCATCCCTGCTGGAAAACTATGCATGGATCTGGAATCTTTCGGGTGCACAGTTCAAAACCGAATGGCAAGCGCACCCGCGCGGCTTCTCCTCGGTTATGGAGGAGCGCGATATATCCCGTCTTGAACATCTCAATCGCCTGCGCCGCCGACTGGTTTCACCGCTTCTTACCCTTGCCGCCGCACTGAGCAAACCGCTGACGGGCGAACAATTCGCCAAAGCGGTTTACCGCTACATTCAGGCGGCGCGGCTGGATCGCCTGACCAAGCGACAGATTATGCATCTGCGTGCGCACGGCGAACCGGCACTTGCCGAACACACCGAGCAGGTGTGGCACGCGCTGATGGCGCTTCTGGATGATCTGGCACAAACGCTTCCCGATGCCGTCACCGCCGAGGAAGCCACCGAGCTGTTGCGCGCGGCGGCGATCGGCACAGATATCGGCGCTATTCCGCAATCGCTTGACGCGGTGCAGATCGGTGCGGCAGACCGCATCCGTTTCACCGCACCGAAGGCAGTGTTTGTGCTGGGTGCCAACGAAGGAATCTTCCCTGCTCTGCCGGGCGGTCAGGGAATCCTCACTGATCGTGAACGCCGCACGCTTATTCAGGCGGGTGTGCCGTTTGAGGATGACCGCGAGCGTCACACCGCCACGGAACAATTCCTTGCGTATTCGGCGCTGTCCGCCGCCTCTCACTATGTGTCGGTCAGCTACCTGCTCGCTACTCCCGACGGTGAGCAAGGCGAGATGTCCTCCATCGGCAACACCATTAAAACCCATCTTAATATCCACGAAACAACCGGCTTTACCGATGACGGCGGCGACATTGAGACCGCCGATGAAGCCTTTGAGCGGATGGCACTCGGCTTCCGCGCCGGCACACCGCTGTCGCGCGCGCTGTTTGAGGTGCTGTGGAACGATGAGACACTTCGCCCGAGATTGTCCAAGATGCAGCTTCTTGCCGACGAGCTTCCCATTACTTTTGAAGATGAGGAGACCGCCAAGCGCTTCTTCGGAGACAGGATGATCTTGTCCGCCTCGAAGGCCGATCAATACCAGAAATGCCGCTTTGCCTATTTCTGCGAATACGGCGTCAAAGCACGCCCGCTCCGCGCCGCGGAGATCGGCTTTCCGGAATTCGGCACACTGACTCACTATGTCATGGAAAACACCCTGCCCGCTTATATCGAGGAAGACATCCGCACCATCACGAAATCCCGATGCTATGCCGATGCCGAGGCAGGTGTCAACCGCTATGTGGAAGAGGAAATGGGCGGTATCGACGATAAACCCGCGCGTTTCCTGTATCAGCTCAAACGCCTGCGTCGCGTGTGCGGCAATTTCCTGTGGCAGGCCGTGCGCGAGCTGTCGCAAAGCTGCTTTGTCCCCACCGATTATGAGCTGGATATTTCGCTTCACTCCAACGATCCGCAAGCGGTGAAACCACTGGTGTTTACCCTGCCCGACGGCTCGACCATACAGATGGTCGGCAAAATCGACCGCGTCGACATCTGCGACATCGGCGGCGAGCGGTATATCCGCGTTATTGACTACAAAACAGGTTCCAAGGTGTTCCACCTGAGCGATGTGGTCGAAGGTTTGAACCTGCAAATGCTGATTTATATGCTGACTGTGTGGAAAAACGGCACCGACCGTTACGGCAAGGTGCTCCCCGCCGGTCTGCTGTATATGCCGTCCACCACACCGCTTTACAAAACAGACGGCAAACCCGATACCGCCACACTGGAAAAATCGCACACAAAGGCAATGCGCATGAACGGTCTGCTCCTCGACGATAAGCAGGTGCTTCGCGCCATGGAGGCGGATGTCAAGGGTGTGTTCATTCCCGTGCGGATGAAAAACGACGGAGACTTGTACGCGGGAAGTCCCGTAGCAAGTCTGGAACAATTCGGACTGCTTGGCAAAAAAGTCGAGTCGATCCTCACCGAAATGGCACTCACCCTGCGAAGCGGCGACATTGATGCTCAGCCGTTTTCCCCCAAAGGCGATGTCGCACCAAGTTGCACCTACTGCCCCTATAAAGCGGTATGCGGTCACGAAGACGGTGATCGCGTGCGCACACCGCGCTATCCCGCAAAGTCCGATCTTTTTGAAATCTTAAAGGAGGAACTGGCATGACCCAGACCGTGATATTTGTTGCCGTCGCTGTCACGGCAGTACTGTCGCTTGTGACGCTGTGCGTCGTGCTGGCGACACGGCGGCAACACGACGACTCCCTTCGCCGCACCAAAGACGATCTCATCGCCGCCACCGACCGTTCACTGAATGCCGCGTCGGGCGCACAAACCGCGCAGGCGGCACTCGTCGGCAATCAGGTGACAGCGGCGGTCGCACAGATGGAACAGCGCATCGGCACGCTGGAAAAACTGCAGGAGCAAAAGCTCGATGCCATCCGTGAAACGGTGGAAAAGCGCTTGCAATACCTGCAGGAGGACAACAACCGCCGTCTGGAGGCGATGCAAAAAACCGTCGACGAAACACTGCAAAAATCGCTCGAAGATACCATGTCGCGCTCGTTCCGTCTGGTTAACGAGCGCCTCGAGCAGGTGTATAAAGGACTCGGCGAGATGCAGACGCTGGCAAGCGGTGTCGGCGATCTGAAAAAGGTGCTGTCCAATGTCAAAACACGCGGCATCCTCGGTGAGATCCAGCTGGGTGCCATCCTCGAGGAAATCCTCGCTCCCGAGCAATACGAGGTGAATGTCGCCACCGTGCCGAACAGCAAGAATGTCGTGGAATTTGCCGTCAAGCTACCCGGCACGGACGGCAATCAGGTGTATCTGCCCATCGACTCGAAATTCCCTGCCGATGCGTATGTCGCGTTGCAGGAAGCGTATGACAGCGGCAACGCCGAAACGGTGCGCGCCGCAGCACAGGTGCTGATGACCCGCATCAAAGGCTTTGCCAAAGACATTCACGACAAATACATTGAGCCGCCCTATACCACCGATTTTGCGATTATGTTCCTGCCGTTTGAGGGACTATACGCCGAAGCGGTCAACCGCGGACTGGTGGAGATCCTGCAACGGGAATACAAAGTCAATCTCGCGGGCCCCGGCACGATGGCGGCGCTTCTCAACAGCCTGCAAATGGGCTTCCGCACGCTCGCCATCCAGAAGCAAAGCAGTGAGGTGTGGAAACTGCTCGGTGCGGTGCGCACCGAGTTTGACAAATTCGGTGATATCCTGTTGTTGACCCAGACCCGTCTGGAGCAGGCGAACAAAGAGCTCGACAAGCTCGTCGGCACGCGCACCCGCGCCATTCGCCGTCACCTGCGCGATGTGGAAAAGCTGGATGAAACACAAACAGCGGCGCTGCTCGAAGGCAACACCGCCGCGAATGAGGACTGAAAAAAGGGAGAACAACACCATGAGCTGGAGACCGATCAAAGCCGCCGACCGCGAGGAATATCTCGCGATGGCGACCGCGTTTTACAACACCAATGCGGTGATGCACCCCATCCCCCGCTCGCATATGGAAGCAACCTTTGACGAGCTGATGCGCGCGGACACCTACACCGCGTGCCATATCTGTCAAACCGCCGACGGCATTATCGGCTATGCGCTTCTTGCCAAGACCTTTTCGCAGGAAGCAGGCGGCCATGTGCTGTGGATTGAGGAGCTGTATCTCAAGGAAGGCTATCGCCACCAAGGACTGGGGCGCGCATTTTTCAACGACCTGCTGACAACCCTTCCGCCCGAGATCAAACGCGTACGACTGGAGGTTGAACGCGAAAACGAAGGCGCTGTCAAGCTGTATGAATCCCTGGGGTTTGAATTTTTGGAATACGATCAGATGATAAAGGAGATTACACCATGAAAATGCTGTCTCTCGGAGGGGTGATGAATGCCTCTGCGGTTTCGCTCGGCTGTATGCGTATGAGCGGACTGGATGATGCGCGCGTCGACGCGATTATGGATACCGCCCTTACCAACGGCATCAACTTTTTTGACCACGCCGACATCTACGGCGGCGGTGATGCCGAGGAGCGCTTCGGCGCGTATCTGCGCCGTCACGCAGGGGTGCGCGACAACATCTTTATCCAGACCAAATGCGCCCTGCACGACGGGTTGTATGATTTTTCCAAAGAGCATATTCTCAAAGCCGTGGACGGCAGTCTGTCGCGCCTCGGCGTTGATTATATCGATGCCCTGCTGCTCCATCGTCCCGACACCCTGATGGAACCCGAGGAAGTCGCCGAGGCATTTGACATCCTCGAGCAAGCGGGCAAGGTGCGGTATTTCGGTGTCTCCAACCATAACGCAATGCAGATGGAACTGCTCAAAACCGCGGTGAAACAACCGCTGTTCCTCAATCAGCTGCAGTTTTCCGTCACCGAAGCAGGCATGATCACCGCGGGCACCAATGTGAATATGAAAAATGCCGAGTCGGTGATGCACGATGGCGCATTTCTGGAATATGCGCGCATCCACGGCATCACGGTTCAGGCGTGGTCGCCGTTCCAACACGGCTTTTTCGGCGGAACATTCATTGACAATGACGATTTCCCCGAGCTGAATAAGGCACTTGAAGAAATCGGCGACACACACGGCATCACCAAAACGGGTGTCGCCGCGGCGTGGATCCTGCGTCATCCCGCCAATATGCAGGTCATCGCAGGAACGATGAATCCCACGCGTCTTGAAGAAATCTGCAAAGCGGCGGATGTCACGCTCAGCCGCGCCGAGTGGTATGCGCTTTACCGCGCTGCAGGCCACCGTTTGCCGTAAGAATACGAAAACATCCGTCGCATTAAGAACCGTTCTTAATACGACGGATGTTTTTATATCCTTTTTACTCCAGCACGGTGACAAGCTCATTGAGATCCTTGCGCTTTTTCTCGCGCGGCTCATAGGTGTGCTTGGAATACCCCAGCGTGATCGCCAGACGCACCGTCCCCTCTACCCCGCAGATTTCACTTAACTTCTTGCCGTCAAGCCAACCGAGGATGCAGGTTTCCAGCCCTTGCGCCGCCGCTTCGGCGGTGAGATACGCCGTGACGATGCCGATATCCATCGAACGGTAATCGTTCTTTTTCAGCTTGGCACCCATTGCCGCGAGTTTCACATAGGGTTCTTCCGAGATCACCAGCATCACAGGGGCATCCACGGCAAATTCGTTCATGCCCATACCACTGACCGCTTTGCTGACCTTTTTGGCAACCGCGCCTTTGCACACCGTGATGTGATAAGGCTGTCCGTTGCACGCCGACGGCGCCAATCGCGCCGCCTGCAGGATCGCTTCCAGCTTCTCAGACTCCACCTCGCGGTCGGGATCGTATTTGCGGCACGAATAGCGCCGCTTGGCAATTTCGGTAAAATTCATAACCAAACCTCCATCCGATTTTCTTACCGTTATCGTACCACACCGCGCACCGAAACACAACAAAAAATTGTAAAAACCTTGCCGGATGACCGATCCGCCGTTATAATGAACTTGTGAACCTGCCCGAATTGAGGTGCTATCCATGGAAAAAACTGTTACCTGCTTGCCGGCATACTGTCTGATCATAACCGTGTTGCTGTCGGTGTTTCCGTCTTGGCTTAGCGACATTTCATCCTCCTGCTGACGAAAACGGCACTCTGTAAAAGAGAGATTCCAACCCGCAGAAAGATACAAATTTCCCCTTGCTTTTCAAAAACGGATGTGCTATGATTATACACATACCGCGCAGGGTTGGTATATCGGTATTACAGCGGCTTCCCAAGCCGTTAAGGCGGGTTCGACTCCCGTACCCTGCTCCAAAAAAGACACAACATTTGTGTGGGCGAAAAG
>JAZRTC010000050.1:0-26183 GCA_045651865.1 Acutalibacteraceae bacterium | reverse complement strand
GTCAAGGACGGCAAGGTCATCGATACCACAATGGGTCTGACCCCGCTGGACGGCTTCCTGATGGGTTCGCGCTGCGGTGCCATTGACCCCTCTGCTGTCACATTCGTGATGGAAAAAGAAGGTCTCACCCCGACCGAAATGGACAACCTGATGAACAAAAAGTCGGGTATTCTCGGCATCTCGGGCGTTTCGACCGATGACCGTGACCTCGCCAAGGCCATGGAAGAGGGCAACAAGCGCGCTCAGCTTGCATGGGATATGAGAAGCTACCAGATCCAGAAGCTCGTCGGCGGTTATGTTGCGGCGCTGGGTGGTCTGGATGCGATCGTGTTCACCGCCGGTGTCGGCGAGAACCAGACGCAGCTCCGCCGCGAAATCCTTGATTCGCTCTCGTATCTCGGCGTGACCGTGAACGAAGAAGCCAACAACACCCGCCGTACCGAGATCGAGATCAGCGGTGCTGACTCGACCGTCAAGGCGTATGTCATCCCCACAAACGAAGAATTGGTCATCGCGCGCGATACCAAAGCGATCGTCGAATCCCTGTAACATACAGAGGCGGCGTGCCTCAGGGCACGCCGCTTTTTTACAACAAAGGAGAATGCGCTATGCAAACAAGACATATGATCGACCTGTGCGATCTGTCGACCGAAGAGTGGGAAGAGCTGACAAGCCTTGCCTGCGATATCCGTGACAATATGGAGAAATACGCGCATGTGTGCGACGGCCGCGTGATGGCAACGCTGTTTTATGAGCCGTCCACCCGCACACAGATGTCCTTTCAGACGGCAATGTTGCGCCTCGGCGGACAGCTGATCGGCTTCTCCGATCCTGAAAATTCGTCGGTTTCCAAAGGCGAGTCGCTCAAGGATACCGTGCGCGTCATCAGCGGCTATGCCGACCTGATCACCATGCGCCATCCGATGGCGGGCGCGGCAAAGGTGGCGTCGATGTATTCCCGTGTGCCTGTGATCAACGCGGGTGACGGCGGACATTTGCATCCGACGCAGACGCTGACCGATCTTGTGACCCTGCGCAATGAAAAGGGTCGTTTTGACAATCTGTGCATCGGTATGTGCGGCGATCTCAAAAACGGCAGAACGGTGCACTCGCTCCTCAAAACGATGAGCCGTTTCAAGGGCAACCGCTTTGTGCTTATTTCCACGCCGTCGCTTCGTATTCCGCTGTATGTCCGCGATCAGCTCACCAAGAGCGGTTGCGAATTTGTGGAAGTGGATAACCTTGTCGATGTGATCGGCGAGCTGGATGTGCTGTATATGACCCGTATCCAGAAGGAGCGCTTTGCCAGCATGGAGGAATATCACGAACAAAGCGGCATCTATATTCTCGACGGCGAGAAGATGAAACTCGCCAAAGAGGATATGATCGTGATGCACCCCCTGCCGCGTGTGGATGAGATTACCATTGAGGTCGATGACGATCCCCGCGCCAAGTTCTTTGAACAGACGGAATACGGTCTGTATGCTCGTATGGCGCTGATTATGACGATGCTCAAAGAGCCGAAGAAGGAGCTTGCCTCGTTGCCTGTCGGGTCTTTGCACCGTTGCGGCAATCCGAACTGCATCACCAACCGCGAGGACTATGTCCCCAGAAGCTTCCGAAGGGAGAGCGATATGCTTGTGTGCGACTACTGTGACGAACACACCCTGCTCCCTTAAAACGCTGATTTTCAACGGCTCACCCCGTCAAAACGGCGCATCGGCGACCGTGCTGTCGATGCTCAGAGAACAGCTTAACGGCGAGGTCACGGTGGTTGACAGCTATGCACGAAATGTCGCGCCGTGCAACGATTGCCGCGGATGCTACACGCACGACGGCTGTGTCAAACACGATATGGACGATCTCTATGCGGCGCTCGAGCAGGCGGACAGGCTGGTGTTTGTGACGCCTGTCTATAACCGCTCGTTTCCCGCGCCGCTCAAGGCGATCATCGACCGTCTGCAATGCTACTGGGCAAAGCGGTTTATCCGCGGTGTCCGTCCGCCGATCGCAAAGCCGAAAACGGTTCTGCTTGTCACGGTTTGCGGCAGCGACCGCAACGACGGCGAATGTTTGCTGTATCAGCTCGAACCGCAGTTCACTCTGCTTCACATCACCGATACCAAAGCGCTTCACATCAAAGGATGTGACGGTGAAGTGGATTGGGATGCCGTGAGAGAAGAATTAAAAAGCGTATGGTAACGATGTAGGGCGGGTTTCCTGTTCCATACTACACAGTTGCAAACAAAAAATGCACACCCTGTTCGCAGGGTGTGCATTTTTTTACAGTTGCAAATGAATTACAGGGATTATGCGGCGGGATCAATCGGTTCCTCGGGCTCGACCGGCTCTTCGGGATCAACCGGCTCTTCAGGCTCAATCGGCTCTTCGGGAACGGGATCAAACATACCGGCCTCATTCATACGCATCATAATCGTGGCGATCTGAGCGCGGGAAGCGCCTGTCGTGGGAGAGAGGCTGCCGTTCTGCATACCCGAGATAACATTGTTCTGGATTGCCCAGGCCATGGGGATCTGAGCAAAGGAACTGATGCGACGGAAATCGGGATAAGAGCTCAGCGTGGTCATAACATTTTCAACTTTGGGAGAACCGATATAACGGTAGAAAATGGTGGCAACTTGCTCACGGGTGACCGTGTCGCCAACGCCGAATTTACCGTTCTGGTAACCGGTGATGATACCCTGATCCACAGCCCATGCCACAGCAGGAGCGTAATAGCTGCCTTTGACAACATCCTTCAGACCACCGTTGGAGTTCATATACGGCGTCAGATCGGCATTGGCGATACGGGCGAGAGCCACAACAAAGTCCTGACGCTGGAGGTTATCCGCAGGGCCGAACTTGCCGTTCTGATAGCCGCTCATAAAACCAAAGAAAGTTACATAATGAACGGCGGTGTAATACCACTGACCTCTCTTGACATCGGGATAGGTGACACCGCTGTCGATCTCACCGCAAACGGTGCAGTAAATGCCACTGTCGTCGCTGTAAGTGTGGCCGAGTGCGCTGACAAAATTATACTTGTAGGTATCCGAGCATTTGCTGCAGACCTCCTGATCGTAACCCTGTTCTGTGCAGGTGGGGGCAACGGTGGAAGCTTCGTAATTATGTCCGACAGCGGCTGTATAGTTGCTCTTGGTGCTGTAGGAGCATCTGGTGCAGGATTTCAGTGTGTAACCCTCGTTCTCGCAGGTAGGTGCTACCGTGGAGGTTCTGTAATTGTGACCCAAAGCGGTGGTGCTGTTGCCGGTGTAGCTGTAACCGCAGGAGCAGGTGTAGGTGGTGTAACCGCCGCTGGTGCAGGTGGCAGGTGTTACACGGCTGGTGTAGGAGTGCGTGTGGGAAGACGAACCGGAAGTGTAATAAAGGTAGAAACCGTATTCGTTCGAATAATACTCACTATCGTTCAGAAGCACGATGTAGTATGTGCCTCCCGTAAGGGTTCCGTCCAGGATAGAGCTGTAATTACCGTCAGAGTAGGAGGTTTTTGCGGCACCGAGGATCTCTTCCGACGAGTTGTAAACACCCGTGATCAGGTGGCTGTTGTTGCCGACTGTGAGGATCGCAATGGAAACAGAGCCACTCGTTGAGAATTTAAAAACATCAACATCATAGCCGGAAACATCGCCGTAAACCGTGTAGTCGTTGTAGATGCGATCGGCAATGTTGAAATCGTCGTTGGGCTCAACCTCATAAAACAGGTTGTCGTTGACATCAAAGGTGGCACGGTCAACCGACTCGAGACGGGCGGTCAGGAGTTGTTCTTCGGAGGCGGCAGCGGTGCTGAGCGGGAATGCACCCAGGCATAGGACGACTACCAAAATGGCGCTTAAAAGTCGTTTCATCATAATTGCTTCATCCTTTCTGTGAAAAACAATAATAAATGTTTTTCTATTGTTTAGTATACTCCAAAACCATAATTTGTCAAGAGCGATGTTTTCTTTTATAAATGTTTTCTTTTTTTAAAAATTCGTTGTCAATCTTGTTTTTTTATATTGTTTGTGTTACACTAATCTTACCTTAATTTGTATTCTCAGGAGGGAACACTCTATGAAACAACCGTGGTGGAAAAGTGCGGTGGCGTATCAGATCTATCCCCGCAGCTTTAAAGACAGCAACGGCGACGGTGTCGGCGATATCCGCGGCATCATTGAAAAGCTCGATCACTTGCAGGAACTCGGCATCGATGTGGTGTGGATTAGCCCGCTGTACAAGTCGCCGATGGACGACTGCGGCTACGATATTGCCGACTACTATGGCATCGACCGGCTGTTCGGCACCAACGAAGATATGTGCGAACTGATCGAGGAAGCCAAAAAACGCGGCATCAAGATCATTATGGACCTTGTCATCAACCATTGCTCCGACGAGCATGAGTGGTTCCAGAAGGCGCTTGCCGACCCCAACTGCGAGGAAGCGGATTACTTCTTCTTCCGCGAGAGCAAGGACGGCCCTCCCAACAACTGGCGCTCGATGTTCGGCGGCTCGGCATGGGAAAATGTCGGCGGCGACCGCTATTATATGCACCTGTTCGGCAAAAAGCAACCCGACCTCAACTGGGAAAACCCGAAGCTCCGCGAGAAGTTGTATGAGAACATCCGCTGGTGGCTGGACCGCGGTATCGCAGGTTTCCGCGTCGATGCAATCGTGCATATTAAAAAGGAAGAGGCGCTTGCATCTCATCCCGCAGACGGCGACGACGGTATGTGCGGTCTGCAGGGCTGGGCGCGCAATACCCCGGGTATCGATATCTTCCTTGCCGAGATGCGTGATAAGGCATTCACCGGCTATGAGGCGGATTGCATGACGGTTGCCGAAGCACCCGGTGTCAACGAGGAAGACCTCAAAAACTATGTCGGCGACAACGGCTATTTCAGCATGCTGTTTGACTTCACCTATTCCGAGATCAACTTCTGGGGTCGTGGCTGGGAGAATGCCCGCCTGAAGGAAGACATTCCCACCACCGAGCTTCGTGACAGCATCTTCAAGCATATGGTGGATGCACAGAAGGTCGGCTGGACGGCGGTGTATCTCGAGAATCACGACTATTCCCGTTCGGTCAACAAGTATCTCCCCAGCGGTGATCAGCGCGATTACCACGGTGTCACGATGCTCGCGACCATGTATATGAACCTGCGCGGCACGCCGTTTATCTATCAGGGTCAGGAGATCGGCACCACGAATATCAAGTTCAACTCGATCGACGAAGTGAACGATATCTCCACTCACAACCATTGGGGCAACTGGACGAGAGCCGGTCTGCCGCTCGAGCAGAAGATGTACGGTCTGGAGTACAGCCGCGATCAGAACCGCATCCCCGTGCAGTGGACAGCGGGCGAGAATGCGGGCTTCACCACGGGTAAATCGTGGCTTCCCATCAACCCCAACCACACCGAGATCAATGTCGAGTCGCAAAAGAACGATCCCAACTCTGTGCTGAGCTACTACAAGAAGCTCGTCAAGGCACGCAAGGAGTCGGTCGTGTCCGAAGCACTCAGCCTCGGCGATTTCGAGCCCGCACTGCTTGAGGACGGCGATATCATTGCCTACAAGCGTATCGGCGAAGAGAGCAAGGCGCTCGTTATCAACAACTACCTCAAGGCCGAGCACGAAGTTACCCTGCCGTGCGAAGTCAAGAGCGTGGTCGTCTCCAACTACGACGATGTGGCAATCGAGGGCGACAAGCTCATCCTCAAGCCGTATCAGGCAGTCGTGTTTGAGATCTGAGTTCATAAATAACCGTACCCGCCCGAAGCGTTTTCGGGCGGGTACGATTGTTTGAAAATAAGGAGAACTTTATGCAGCTGTTTCTTTCCTACATCCCGACCGCGTTTACGCAGGTGGCGATGCTGGCGGTGTTGATCGCGGTCGGCTTCGCGGCGGACAAATGTCATATCTATTCCGAAAAAACCGCTCGAGCGACAAATGATCTGCTGTTTTACATCATCACCCCGTCGGTGATCGTCAATTCGTTCCAGAAAGTGGAGCTGACGGCGCAAAACGGGCTTGGGTTTCTGTTTTCGGCGCTGATCGCGGCGGCATTTCATGCGCTGATGATGCTCGTTGTGCCGCTTTTACACCGCAAAGCAAAGGATCGTGCGGTATTCTGCTACGGCACGATGTACGGCAATGTCGGCTATATGGGACTCCCGCTGGCACAGGCAGTGGCAGGGGAACTCGGTGTGTTCTATTGCTCGGCGGTTGTCGCGGTGTTCAACATTTTTGCGTTCACCCACGGTGTCAAGCTGATGCAACGCGAAAAAGGCGCGATGAATTGGAAAAAACTGATCATCAATCCGGGCGCACTGGGCATCCTGATCGGTCTGCCGCTGTTTTTGCTGAATATCAAGCTCCCCACGGTGCTGGCGTCACCCGTCAGCTATCTCGGCTCGATGAACACCCCGCTCGCGATGCTGATGCTCGGTACATACCTTGCGCATACCGATCTGCTGGAAATGTTCCGCCGCAAAGAGAATTATATCGTAGCGGTGCTGAAACTGCTTGTGTGGCCGCTGATCGGCATTACGACGCTGTATCTCATCGGCATCCGCGGAGAACTGCTGTTGTCGTCGTCGGTGTTCCTTGCGGCACCCACCGCAACCAATACCGTGATGTTCTCGGCAAAATACGGACACGACACAGGTGTTGCCTCCAAGCTTTGCGGCTTCACGACGATGCTTGCCATCTTCACCATGCCCGTATGTATGGCATTGGCAAAAGCATTGGGGCAGTAGGGGAGTGCCTCTGCGCCGCAACACACAAACTCGCGGCAACACCGTAGGGCGCGCAGACCTCTGCGCGCCGCAAATAGGATAAAAAGGTGTGATGGACTTGAAGAAAATGTGGATATTCCTTCTGCTGATGGTGTTCGTTTTCAGCAACGTTTCCTGCGGAACAACACATATTTATATAGAGGAAGATGCCGAGGTTTTGGGCGAAATCGCCTATATGACGGCTGTTTCGCCGCAATATCAGATCTCGGTTCAAATCCCGCGTTTTGAGAGTGAAAAGATCAATGTGTTGTATCAAACGTGCGCCACGGAGTATTTGAAAGATGTTTTTGAAGTCCACATCGACTTATCTCTTGATACAGAAGATGTTGATATCGATATTAAACACGATTACAGCGCATATTACATCGATATTGATTGCGAGATTGTCTGCAAAGCCGACGATATGATCAGCGTGATCTTTGAAGGAATCGCCAATCGCAAAGGCAGCGCGCATCCGACATATTGTTTCTTTTCCTTAAATGTCGATTCTGCAACAGAAGAACCGATATTGTTCGGCGACGTGTACACCGTGAATGATACGTTATACGATAAGTTTCGGGAATATGCCTATGAAGCGCTGGTTCGGAAAGCTGATGAGCAATGGTTGAATGATCTGGATTTTTCAAAGCTGTGTCCGAAAGAGCGGTTTTTATCCGGACTTCAGGAAGAAAACGGCTATTATGCGTTTTTTACGCAGACCGGTGTCGGGATCGCATATCCGGTTGCGCATTCCATAGGAGATTATCAAAAGGTCGAAATTCCGTATGCTGAAATCAGCGGATTGCGGAAATAGGGCTGATCTTGTTCTATTCAAACGTTATGAGGCGGGTGTAAAGCACCCGCCTCATATTTTTATACCGCGGAACATATATATTGTATACCATTTATTATAAAGGAGACGGTGGTATGAAACGGGTGCTTGTGTGTGTATTGGTGCTGTGTATGTGTTTGTCGATGTCGGTGTCAGCACAGCGGATGGTGAATACCGATGATGACGATACCGAGGCGGCGATTATGGCGAACGCAGAGGCATCGGCACTGACGGTCAATGCGAAATCGGCTGTGCTGATGGATATGACGGGTGGCACGGTGCTGTTTGAGCAGAACAGTCATGAAGCGTTGCCGATCGCTTCGGTGACAAAGGTGATGACCCTACTTCTGGTGATGGAGGCGATCGACAGCGGACGACTCCGTTATGATGAGGTCGTTACAGCCTCCTCGCGGGCGGCGTCCATGGGCGGGTCGCAGATCTGGCTGGAGGAAAACGAGCAGATGACTGTGGAAGATTTGCTCAAAGCGGCGGTGATCGTGTCGGCAAACGACGCGTGCGCGGCACTTGCCGAGCATCTGTGCGGTACGCTGGAAGCCTTTGTGGCGGCGATGAACGAGCGCGCCGTGGCGCTCGGTGCAACCGATACGCATTTTGTGGATTGCAGCGGACTGGATGATACGGGCGTGTCCTCAGCACACGATCTGGCATTGATGTCGCGCGAGCTGATGTTGCATCACCCCGATATTCAGAAGTATACGACCACTTGGATGGATAGCCTGCGCGGCGGACAGTCGGAGCTTGTCAACACCAACCGCCTGGTGCGGTTCTACAATGGCGCTACGGGACTCAAAACAGGCACGACTTCGGCGGCAGGGTGCTGTCTGGCGGCGACCGCAGAGCGCGACGGACTCAAACTTGTGTCGGTGGTGCTCGGTGCGCCGTCGAGCAACGACCGCTTCAACGGTGCGCGCAGTCTGCTCGACTACGGCTTTGCCAGCTACGCACAGTACACGCCGCCTGCCGAAGCACTTTTATGCGAGCCGATCAAAGTGCTTCACGGCACACAAAAAACGGTAGAGGTGACGCCGCCTGCGGTGAGCGGTATCTCCGTCTTAAAAACCATGCTCGGCGACATCAAAGTGCGCCTCGAATGTGCCGCCGACCTCGAAGCGCCCGTCGAAGCGGGGCAGACGGTGGGCGAGATGGTGATTTACACCGACGCAGGAGAACTCACCCGTGCGCCTCTGACGGCGGCGTACACGGTGGAGCGCATGACCTTCGGTCGCGCATTCTGTCGCTTTTTCGGTGCGATGGCGGTCGGAGTTGTCGAAAATGTATAAATAGTCCGAAAAAAATCGCCTAAAAGTGTTGCAAATTGAAAAGAAATATTGTAGAATAAGGGTACAATATCCGAATACCCATTGGATGTGGAGGTACCCTTATGGCAGTTACATTAGATTCCCGTTATGTCGGCGGCTTCATCCGCGAGCATGAGCTCGGCGCGATGCAGGCGTCCATCGCCTCGGCACACGATATGCTTCACGCAAAATCGGGTCTGGGCAACGATTTCCTCGGTTGGCTGGATCTTCCCACCAACTATGACAAAGAGGAATTCGCCCGTATTCAGGCGGCGGCGGCACGCATCAAGGAAGACACCGACATTTTCATCGCGATCGGCATCGGCGGTTCTTATCTCGGTGCCCGCGCGGCGATTGAGTTCCTGAAATCGCCGTATTACAACAACAAGAAAAAGGACACTCCCGATGTGTATTTCGCGGGCAACAGCATTTCGTCCGCGGCACTCAACGACCTGCTCGCTCTGTGTGAGGGCAAGCGCGTGTCCATCAATGTGATTTCGAAATCCGGCACCACGACCGAACCCGCGATCGCGTTCCGCGTGCTTCGCGCGTATCTGGAAAAGACAGTCGGTGCTGAGGAAGCGAAAAAACGCATTTATGTCACCACCGACCGTGCCCGCGGCACATTGAAGGCGCTGGCGGACCGTGAGGGTTATGAGACTTTCGTCGTGCCCGACGATGTCGGCGGCCGTTTCTCAGTGCTGACGGCTGTGGGCCTTCTGCCCATCGCGGTTGCGGGTTGCGACATTGAAGCGTTGATGGCGGGTGCGCGCAAGGCGCAGGAAGAACTCGCCAACCCCGATCTCGCGGCAAATGATTGCTACCGTTACGCCGCTCTGCGCAGCGTCCTGCATCGCAAGGGTCGCGCAGTGGAACTGATGGTCAGCTATGAACCCTGCTGGCAGTTGATGAGCGAGTGGTGGAAACAGCTGTACGGTGAGTCCGAAGGCAAAGACGGCAAGGGCTTGTTCCCGGCGTCGGCGATCTTCTCGACCGACCTTCACTCGCTTGGTCAGTTCGTGCAGGACGGCTCCAACATCCTGTTTGAGACCGCGGTGATGATCGACAAGGCTCCCTCGGAGCTGGTCATCGAGGAAGATCCCGAGAATGTGGACGGTCTGAACTTCCTGCCGGGTCGCCCGATGAGCTTTGTCAACGAAAAGGCATTTGAGGGTACCGTGCTTGCTCACGCAGACGGCGGCACACCGACTCTGGTGCTCCGTATGCCCGCGGCGGACGAAGCCTCCCTCGGTTATATGATCTACTTCCTTGAAAAAGCCTGCGCGATCTCGGGGTATATGCTCGGCGTCAACCCGTTTGATCAGCCCGGCGTGGAAAGCTATAAAAAGAATATGTTTGCTCTGCTCGGCAAGCCCGGCTATGAGAGCGAAAAGGAAGCGCTGGAGGCTCGCCTCGGTCGCTAAACATGTATAGAACCGTCATTGACGGTGTGATAGATAAAGGAGGACAATACTATGATCACTTTGATTCTCGGTAACAAAGGCTCGGGAAAAACGAAGCGTCTGCTCGATATGTGCGCGGCGGCGACGGAAGCGTCGAACGGCTGTGTCGTGTTTATCGAAAAGGACAGCACGCTCACCTTTGATTTGAGCCATAAGACCCGTCTTGCAGTTGCGGATGAGTACGGTATCGCCGGCTTTGAGGCTCTGTACGGTTATATCGCCGGTATGTGTGCCGGCAACTACGACATCACCGATATCTTTGTGGATTCCACGCTGAAGATCGGCGGTCGTGATATGGAAGCTCTGGCGACCTTCGTGGAGAAGCTGAGCGGCCTTGCTGAGAAAGCAAACACGAACATTGTGATGTCCATCTCGGCGGATCCGTCTGAGGTTCCCGAGCGCCTGAAGGGCATTGCACAGGAAATCTGAGTTCAAAAATGAGCGGCATCCGCTCCTCGCGGGTGCCGCCTCTTTCTGTAAAAAGCAAGAAGTCGGTGCATTTTTCGGGAAAACCTTAAAAAATGTATTGACAAATTTGACCTGCGCGGATATAATATTCTGCGTGACGCTTAGAGGTGGATTATGACTTTGCAGTTAAAACCGCTTTTTGCGGGTGAGATCGACCGTCTCGCGATCGATACACAGCTTGATTTATCGTCGTTTGAATTTCAGGGAACGCATCCACTGGCGACCCCTGTGAAGGTAAAAGGCGAGATCGTGGCGCGTGCGGAGATGCTTTGGCTGACCGTGACATACGCGTATGTGTTTGAGGGCGAGTGTGATCGCTGCCTGTCGCCTGTCCGCTTCGAAACAGAGATCTCTGCGGAGCATATTCTCGTGTCCTCGCTCAATGACGAAGACTCGGACGAGCTGATTCTCGTTGAAAACGACGAGCTGGAGCTTGAGCCTCTCGCAGAAACGGATATTTATGTGAATCTTCCGCAAAAAACTCTGTGCAAAAGCGACTGCCGCGGTTTATGTCAGCATTGCGGCAAGAATCTTAATGACGGACTCTGTGGCTGTCATGAGAAAAAGGTCGACCCGCGTATGGCGGTGCTCGCATCTTTGCTGACAGAAGAAACAGAGTGACTCTTGATTATCAAATTTAAGGAGGTGCTGACATGGCGGTTCCGAAGAGAAAACATTCCAAGGCTCGTCGTGACAAGAGACGTAACAACGTTTGGAAGATGGACGCCCCGGCGCTGATGAAGTGCCCGCAGTGCGGCGATTACAAGCGCCCGCACCGTCTGTGTGGCAGTTGCGGCTATTACAACGGCAGACAAGTTGTGAAGGTGGAGGACTAATCTCCATTTGCCCGTAACAGAGAGCTGTAACAAATGGTCATTGGCAGGATCACTGCCCTTGGATCGCCACAGGCAGGATTGTCCTGTTTTGTGAGCGTTTAAGGGGCGGGTGGTTCTGCTTTGCCATTTTTTAGAGCTCTTTTTGTTTTATTACCGAAAAATCGAAGGAAAGGAGGCGGCTCGTATGGCAGTCGTGATTGCCGGCGTGACCCCGAACAGTCCTTGTGCAAACAAAGGCATTCAGGCGGGAGACCGACTGTTGAAGATCAACGGACACGACATCAACGACGGATTGGATTATCGGTTTTATGTGATCGAAGACCGCTTGCAGATGGTATTCCGCAGTTCGGATGATACCTGCACCCGCGTGATCACCGTCGAAGGGGAAGAACCCGGTCTGGAATTTGCGACCTATCTGATGGATAAACAGCACAGCTGCCGCAACAAATGCGTCTTTTGCTTCATTGACCAGATGCCCAAAGGACTGCGCGACAGCCTCTATTTCAAAGACGATGACAGCCGCCTGTCCTTTTTGTTCGGCAACTATATCACGCTGACCAACCTCTCGGAGCAAGAGGGTCAGCGCATTATGGATATGCACATCAGCCCCATCAATGTATCGGTACATACAACGAATCCCGAATTGCGTTGCAAGATGATGAACAACCGCTTTGCGGGTGAGGCACTGTCGTGGCTTGACCGTTTTGCGGCGGCGGGACTGGAGCTGAACTGTCAGCTGGTGCTGTGTCCCGATTGGAATGACGGAAAAGAGCTTGAGCGGTCTTTGGAAGATCTGTCCAAACTGCTCCCGTCGCTGTCGAGCGTCGCGGCAGTTCCCGTGGGACTGACCAGATACCGCGACGGACTGACCCCGCTTCGCCTGTTTACAAAAGAAGAAGCGGCATCGGTGATCGACACGATGACCGCGTTCGGCGACCGCTTATTTGCCCAGACGGGTCGTCGTGTGGTGTATCCGTCGGATGAATTTTATCTGATTGCCGGGCGCGAATTACCGCCGCCGTCCTTTTACGGCGACTATCCGCAACTGGAAAACGGTGTGGGTGTGCTCAGTCTGCAACGCGAGGAGTTTGCCGATGCGCTTGAAAATGTGCAGGGCGAACCCCATGCAGGCAAGACGGTGATCGCAACGGGCGTGTCCGCTGCACCGTTTATTGCAGAATTGGTGTCGCAGGCAAAGGAGCAGTTCCCGCAGATTGACTGCGAGGTGCAGGCGATCCGCAACGACTTTTTTGGTGAAACGATCACGGTTGCAGGTCTGATCACAGGTCAGGATCTGATCGCACAGCTGCGTGGTTGTGACGCTTCGCGTGTTCTCATCCCCGATTGTATGCTCCGCTATGAAGGCGATTGCTTTCTTGACGATCTCACGGTCGAGGAGGTCAGCACAGCAATCGGTGCAAAAGTCGTACCGGTTGCCGTCAATGGCTATGCGCTGTTTGAGGCGATCTGTTTTGAAGACGAAAATTAAGCTATACTATATATAAAAGGAGGGCTTTGGAATGGCAAGACCGGTTGTGGCGGTTGTCGGCCGCCCGAATGTGGGTAAATCCACCTTGTTTAATAAGCTCATCGGACAGAGACTGTGCATTGTAAAGGATACTCCCGGTGTCACGCGTGACCGCATTTTTGCGCCGTGTGAGTGGAACGGTCATACCTTCATGCTTGCCGATACGGGCGGTATCGAGCCGTACAGCGACGATGTCATTCTGTCGCAGATGCGTTATCAGGCACAGCTTGCGATTGATCAGGCGGATGTGATCGTGCTGGTCACGGATGTGCGTGCAGGTCTGACGGCAAACGATGCCGAGGTTGCAAGTATGTTGCAGCGCTCGGGCAAGCCTGTGGTGCTGTGCGTCAACAAATGTGACGGTGTCGGCGAAGTGCCTCCCGATTTCTATGAGTTTTACAACCTCGGACTCGGTGATCCCATTCCCGTGTCCTCGGTGCACGGTCACGGCACGGGCGACCTACTTGACGCGGTGACGGAACACCTGCCCGACCCGACGGAGATCGAGGAGGACGAAAGCCTGATCAAGGTTGCCGTTATCGGTCGCCCGAACGCGGGCAAATCTTCGCTCATCAACAAAGTGTCGGGCACGCAGCGCTCTATTGTGTCGGATATCGCGGGTACCACGCGCGACGCCATCGACACCGAGGTGGAAAATAAATTCGGTCGTTTCCTGTTCATTGATACGGCGGGTCTGCGCCGCAAGAGCAAGGTCAACGACGATGTCGAAAAATACAGCGTGCTTCGTGCCAAAATGGCGGTGGAGCGCGCGGATGTGTGCGTCATTATGATCGACGCGACCGAAGGCTTCACCGAGCAGGACAGCAAGGTGGCAGGCATCGCGCACGAGCAGGGTAAGGCGTGCATCATCGCGGTCAACAAATGGGATGCCGTCGAAAAAGACGACAAAACCATGGATCATATGCGCAAAAAGCTGATGGAGGACTTCAGCTTTATGTCTTACGCGCCGTTTGTGTTCATCAGCGCGAAAACGGGACAGCGTCTTGACCGTCTGTACGAACTGATCTGCTATGTACACGAGCAAAATCTGACCCGTATCGCCACGGGTATGCTCAACGATGTGCTTGCCGAAGCCACTGCCCGTGTGCAACCGCCGTCGGATAAGGGTCGCCGTCTGCGTATTTTCTATATGACGCAGGCATCGGTGGCACCGCCGACCTTTGTGTGTTTTGTCAACAGCGCGGAGCTGTTCCATTTCTCGTATCAGCGATACCTCGAAAACCAGATCCGCGAGACCTTCGGTCTGGAAGGTACACCCATCCGCTTTATCGTGCGTGAGCGCGGCGAATCGAGTAAGTAATAGGAGCGATTATGATGGATTTTATGATGTCGGTGCTCGGTCAGGCGTGGTTGCCGTTGTTGCTGTCCGCCGTGACGGCATATCTGCTGGGCAGTCTCGATTTTGCAATCATCGTGACCAAAGCGTTTACCAATGAAGATATCCGCGAAAAGGGCAGCGGCAACGCGGGAGCGACCAATGTGCTTCGCTCCCACGGCAAAAAGCTGGCAGCGCTGACATCGCTCGGCGATGTCGGCAAAGCGGTGGCATCGGTGCTTCTGGCGCAATTCGTGTGGTTCCCGCTGTGCGGTGTGGCGCATCTGGGGTATTACGGCGGTTTTGTGGCAGGTGCCGCGTGCGTCGTCGGTCACATGTATCCGCTCTATTTCGGATTCCGCGGCGGTAAAGGTGTGCTGACGGTGCTCGGTCTGATGCTGGTGCTGGACTGGCCCGTGGCGCTGATCGGCCTTGCTGTATTTATTGTCGTGGTGGCATTGTCCAAAATGGTGTCGCTCGGCTCGATTCTGGCGGGCGTTTCGCTGTGTATCTCGATTTTTATTCATTTCAAATATATCGCGCAGGCAAGTGTGGCATCGACGGTGTTTGTGACCGCTGTGACGATTTTCGTCGTCGGTCTTGCCGTGATGAAACACAGCGCGAATATCAAACGAATTCTGAACGGTACGGAAAACAAGATCGGTCAGAAGAAATCGTAAGGAGGGCTCGCTATGGCAGTGATCGCTGTACTGGGTGCAGGCTTCGGCACGGCTCTTGCTGTGATGGCCGACCGTGAGGGGCATACCGTCCGTTTATGGTCGCCGTTTGAGGAGGAGCTTTGCGACATCCGCCGCCACGGCGAGCATCGTCGCTTGTTGCCGGGTGTTCCCGTGCCGCCATCCATTGAGCTGACGACTGATATCGGGTGCGTCAAGGATGCGGATGCGGTGCTGATGGCGGTGCCGTCCTTTGCCATTGCACAAACCGCAGAAAAGCTGCGTGGTGTGATTGCGGACGGTGCTTTGATCGTCAATGTCAGCAAAGGTCTCGAAGATACGACCTTCAAGCGCCTGACACAGGTGATCGCTCAAACGCTTCCGACAGCGCGTGTGGTGGCGCTGACAGGTCCTTCTCACGCCGAGGAGGTTGCCCGTGCGGTGCCGACCTCCATCGTGTGCGCAAGTCCCGATGTATCGGCAGCAGAGCAGGTGCAGGAGTTGTTGATGAACAGCAGTTTCCGTATCTATGTCACCGACGATGTGGTCGGCGCGGAGCTCGGCGGTGCACTGAAAAATGTCATTGCGCTTGCGGCGGGTATCTGCGACGGTCTGAGTATGGGGGACAACACCAAAGCGGCACTGATGACCAGAGGACTTGCTGAGATCGCACGACTCGGCACGGCGCTCGGAGCGCGTGCGGAGACCTTTGCCGGTCTGTCGGGCATGGGCGATCTGATCGTCACCTGCGGCAGTATGCACTCGCGAAACCGCCGTGCGGGTATGCTCATCGGTAAGGGGAAAGCGCCCAAGGATGCCATTGCCGAGGTCGGCACGGTCGAGGGTTATTTTGCCGCCGCGACGGCGTTCCGTCTGGCACAAAGTGTCGGTGTGGATATGCCCATCACCGAGCAATGTTATCGCATCTGCTACGAGGACGCATCGCCGCGTGATGCGCTCAAGGCGTTGATGTGCCGCCCGATGCGACACGAAACGGAAGCACTTTGGCTGAAATAAGGAGGGCATTGGTATGCCGAAAATGATGTATTTGGAAGCAGGCGAGATCGTCGGCACGCACGGCGTGCGCGGTGAAGTGCGCGTGCAGCCGTGGTGCGACAGTCCCGATCAGCTGAGCAAAATCAAGACCCTTTTCTGGGATGAAAACGGCACAAAGCCTGTCAAGGTGCGTGCCCGCACCCATAAAAATATCGCGCTGATGACGCTTGACGGCGTAACAACCGTCGAGGAGGCGCAGGCTCTGCGCGGCAAACTGCTGTATGCCAAGCGCGAGGATTTTCATTTGCCCGAGGATCGCTACTTTGTGCGCGATCTGCTCGGACTTCGGGTGATCGACGCGGACAGTGCCGAGGAATACGGCACGCTGACCGATGTCAGCCAGACAGGAGCCAACGCTGTGTATCATGTGAAGACGGCAAACGGCGAGGTTCTCATTCCCGCCGTGCCGCTCGTTATCAAGGAAGTGGATATCGACGGCGGCGTGATCCGCATCACACCCATCGGAGGCTTGTTTGACGATGAGGATTGATATTATGACGCTCTTTACCGATATGTGCGAGACCGTGCTGTCGGAAAGCATCATCGGCAGAGCGCGCAAAAAAGGGATTCTGGAGTTTCACACGCACCAGATCCGCGACTATACATTGAATAAGCAAAAGCAGGTGGACGACTACCCTTACGGCGGCGGACAGGGCATGATTATGTATGCCCAGCCGATTGCCGACTGCTTCCGCGCGGTGTGCGAGCAAAGCGGCCACCGCCCGCACCTGATTTATATGTCTCCGCAGGGCAAGACCCTGACGCAGGAGCGCGCCAAGGAGCTTGCGCAAATGGAGCATCTGTGCATTCTCTGCGGACATTACGAGGGTGTGGATGAGCGTGTGCTGGATGCATTTGTGGATGAGCAGATCTCCATCGGCGATTATGTGCTGACGGGCGGCGAACTGCCCGCACTGGTGCTGGCAGACTGTGTTTCCCGTATGATCCCCGGCGTGCTGTCCGAGGATGTGTGCTTTGAGGATGAAAGCCATTACAACAGCTTGCTGGAATATCCGCAGTATACCCGCCCTGCCGAATGGGAAGGACGCGAGATCCCCAAGGTACTCCTGTCGGGCGATCACAAGCGGATCGAGACATGGCGCCGCCGCCAATCGCTGTACCGTACATACCGTCACCGCCCCGAACTTCTGGAGACCGCCGAGCTGTCCCCAAAAGACATCGGTTTTTTGGCGGCTATTATGAAAGAAAACAACGCCGATCCCGAATGATCGGCGTATTTTTCGGTTAAAATAACGATATTGGGCATAACTTTTTATAAAGGAAAACCAAAAAAGTATGAAAAGTTTATGTCAAAAGTGACAAATAGAAGGTTTTAAATCACAGTTTAATAAGGCAGTTGTACGAAATTGCCGAAAAATGGTCAAAAGCGGCGCAAAAGCATTTGACGCGGCATATTTTTGTGGTATAATAAGCGTGTTTCCAAAAGTCAATCCGTGCTATATTTTGTGCGTAAAAAGGAGATAGATGAATTATGTATGTCAAAGACGTAATGGTTCAGAATCAGGTTGGTCTGCACGCTCGTCCCGCAACCTTCTTCATCCAGAAGGCAAACGAGTTCAAGGCTTCCATCTGGGTTGAGAAGGAAGAGCGCCGCGTTAACGCGAAGAGCCTTCTCGGTGTCCTGTCGCTGGGCATCGTCGGCGGCACCGACATCCGCATCATTGCGGACGGCGCAGACGAGGAAGATGCAGTTGAGGCGCTTGTCGCTCTCGTGCAGTCCGGCTTCGCTGACTAATTGAAGATCAAAAAACGCCATCGGTTTTTACCAATGGCGTTTTTGCATTTGTGTTTGAGGTGAATGTGTGGTATAATAAGAATATAAATAAAATGGTGCTGTCGCCGTGCACAGCGTGACTGCGTCCAAGAATATAAAAAATGATCTGTAAGGAGGCTTATACTATGAAACATCGGCTGATTTGTTTGGTGGTATGTATGGTGAGCTTGCTGATGCTGTTTAACGGTTGCGCAAAGCCTTTGAATACTTTGTGTACTGTGGAAGGACTGCAGCAGAATGTGAGAAGCGAGGGGTCGTATATCCTGACGAAAACAGGAGAAATCTATTCCAAATTGTACGGTTCAAGAGAGTTTGCGGAAATATGGCGGTTTGACGAATGGGTGTTGTCCGACGAAGAGCCTTCTGCGCAAGCACCGATGATATCATTGCGCTTTGCGGAATTATATATTGCGGAGTTGTACGAAGGCGGGCAAGCTGCAGTGTATAACGGATATGCACCACGGGGAGAAAAGGCCTATGCGTATTATACCGTCCCGACAGAAGTAGCCTCGGCGGTTACGGAGTATGTGCAGTCTTATGCTGTACCGTGCGAACTCGGTGATGCTAACGCCTCCACATTTAAGCCATATATTAAGGGTTGGATTTGAGAAAAACGCCATCGGTTTTTACCGATGGCGTTTTTGCATTTGTGTTCGGGAGAGATTTGTGGTATACTGTGAGTGAAAAGCGAAGGTGATGAATATGTCGTTTCCAATCAGGAAAACAACACGGCTTCAAGGATACGATTATAGCCGAAACGGTGCGTATTTTATTACTGTTTGTACGAGAAACAAACAAAAGTTGCTTTGCGAAATCGTAGGGGAGGGCCTCTGCGCCCTCCCGCAGCAGAAACTTACATCCATCGGTAAGGTTGTTGAAAACACAATTCTTCATCTTGATGATACCTACGAGGATATATCGGTGGATAAATTTGTTGTAATGCCCAATCATATACATTGTTTGTTGCACATTCACTCCACGGGAGGGCACGGAGGCCCTCCCCTACAACAGTGGGTGGGACAGCTAAAATCTTTCACAACCCATCAATATGGCGGTGTACTTTGGCAACGCTCTTTTCATGACCATATTATTCGCAATCAGCGGGATTATGACCGCGTTTGGGACTATATCAATACGAACCCGATTCGATGGAAAAAAGATTGTTTTTATGTAAAATAAAACCGAGGTGACAGCCATGCACGATGAACGGATGGAACGCCTGCGAAAAACGGCAATGGCGTTGCCGCTTTTACCGGGTGTATATATGATGCACGACAAGTCCGACAAGGTGATTTATGTCGGTAAGGCAAAACAACTCAAAAACCGCGTCAGTCAATATTTCGGCTCGCAAACGAATCATTCCGCCAAGGTGCGGCAGATGGTGGCGAATGTGGAGCGGTTTGAATATATCGTGGTCGGGAGCGAATTTGAAGCACTGGTGCTCGAATGCTCGCTCATCAAGCAATATGCCCCAAAGTACAATATTCTGCTCAAGGACGATAAGGGCTATCACTATATCCGTGTGACACCGCCGCCGTTTTCGCGCATCGCAGTTGTCAAGCAAAAGCAGGAGGACGGCGCGCGCTACATCGGGCCGTATATGAGCTCCTACGGCATCAAGCAGGCGGTGGATGAAGCGAACAAGGTGTTCGGATTGTCGACCTGTGCGCGGGTGTTGCAGTATGGCCGACAGCCGCTTCGCACCGAGCGACCGTGTCTCAACCATCACCTCGGGCAGTGTTGTGCGCCCTGCACGGGGCGCGTGACCGAGGCGGAGTATGCCGAGCGGGTCGCGGGCGCTGTTGATCTGCTGACGCACGGCAGCGGTGCCATGATCACTAAATTACAGGATGAGATGCTGCAGGCGGCAGAGAATCTGGAGTTTGAAAAAGCCGCCAGACTGCGCGATCGCATCGCGGCGATCAAACGCATCGACAGCCGCCAGAAGGTTGTGATGTCGCGCGTTGCCGAGCAGGATGTCATTGCGATGGTGCGCGCGAGCGGCAAGTCGTGCTTTGAAGTGTTCCGTGTGCGCGGCGGTGCGCTCACCGACCGCGAAGAATTCATTGTGGATGAGACCGAGGGCGAGGCGGCAGACCGCGGCGAATTTCTCACCCGCTATTATGCGGGCGGTCGCGAAATCCCGCCGCAGATCACCGTGGACGGTTTGCCCGAGGATGCGCCGATTCTTGAGGAATATTTATCCGAGCAGGCAGGACGGCGGGTGCACATCGTGTGCCCGCAAAAAGGCGATCAGGCAAAGCTCGTTTCGATGTGCCGCGACAATGCCTCGCAGTATCTTGCCGATCAGCTCGGGATGAGCGGCAGGGAAACCGCCGCGCTTAATGAATTGGCAACCTTGCTGGGATTGTCTGCGCCGCCGCAGTATATCGAGTGTTACGATATTTCTCACACCGCAGGGCAGGATCCCGTTGCGGGTATGATCGTGTATGAACACGGCAAACCGCTCAAAAGCGCCTATCGCCGCTTTGCGATCCGTATTGCAAAGGGCGGCGACGATCCCGCATCGATGCAGGAGGTGCTGGCGCGTCGTTTTGCGGAATATCAAGAGGGAACGGAAGGGTTCGACCGTCTGCCCGATCTGATTTTGCTGGACGGCGGCGAATTGCAGGTGAAGGCGGTCAGCGAAGTGCTGTTGCAGATGGCGATGGATGTGCCGCTTTTTGGTCTTGTCAAAGACGGACATCACCGCACCCGTGCGGTAACAGCGGGCGGGGAGGAACTGTCGGTGCAGTCGCACCGCGCCGCATTCACGCTGGTGTCCTCCATGCAGGAAGAGGTGCACCGCTTTGCCATCGGCTACCATCGCAAGACGCGCAGTCGTAAAATCTCGACAACGCTCACGGCAATCGACGGCGTCGGCGAGACCCGCGCCAAGGCGCTGCTCAAGCATTTCGGTTCGGTCAAAGCGGTGTCTGATGCCACCGAAGAAGAATTGCTGTTGGTCAAAGGCATGACCAAACCCACCGCCGCCGCCATCGTGCAGTATTTTGAAGATCACCCGATGTAAAATGAGCGCGCGGGCGACCCGATTGGGTCGCCCGCGTTTTTTTGTCCGAGGAGAGAAGCGTTATTTCAGGCTGTTCTCATAGGACTCGATCATCTTCTTGACCATCTGGCCACCGACAGAGCCTGCCTGCTTCGAGGTGAGGTCGCCGTTATAACCTTGCTTGAGGTTGACGCCGACTTCGTTGGCAGCTTCCATCTTGAAACGGTTGAGACCCTCGCGGGCTTCGGGAACCATATTCTTGTTCTTAGACATAGCGTGTATTCTCCTTTATTACAGCGGCGTTTTTCGCCGCGAGTCGTGTTCGCGTTTGCAAGAATAGTGTGGCATCGCGTGTGTGAAATATCCGCTCCAATTTTTGCCGAAAAACGAACAAATTTACCGAACAAACGAGCGAACAAACGAACATTTCCACATCAAAAAGGCGGTTGTGCATAAAATGCTCTAAAATCGCCCGAAATACCCACATTTTGCGGTGAAATCGTGGAAAAGTCCACAAGGTGTGCGGATTTGCGACACCTTTCGTTACAAAATTGGCATTTCTTTTTGCATCAAACCTCTTGATTTTTGTCGGATTTTCGGTATAATATATTTGAACATTTGTTCTAAGTGTTGTTCGAGGAGGTACGCATTATGAGTATGATTATCAGCATTGTGAGCATCACGGCATTTGTGATGATGACGGGGTATATGGTTTTGAAAGCGCATTTTGTGGCAACGCGCCGCGTGGCAGGTATTGCAGCGCTGGCAGTGGCAGGTGAGCTGGCGCTGTTCGGGTTGCTGTCGGGTGTGACGAATCCGGCGGTGATGCTGCTTCTTTTAGCGGCACGCGGTGTGATCCTCGGTGCGTGCGCGGTGGCGATGAAGAACGACCGTGAGGAATATAAAGCGCGCGTGCGTCTGCGCAACCGCTTCCGTGCCGATATGTACAACACGATGGAGCCTTTGCGTCTGGTGCGCCGTCAGCGCGCCGCGGCACGGATCGACATTGTCGCGTAATTTGTTTTGCTAATCTCTCTGTTTTATTTTACCTCTTTTCGGGAAACCGAAGATGCGAGTGGTCGCATCGGCGGTTTCTCCTTTGCGGTTTAACGATGTCAAAACGAAATCTCCGTGTATCAAAGCGATACACGGAGATTTCGTTACATATCATCCAGCTCTTCCTGCACAAAATCGCGGCGTTTGCGATACCACGAGATTTGCGGACACCGTTCACACAAAACGGTGAACAGCCGCAGGGCTTCCTGAAGATTTTTGGTACTGTCGGGGCGCATAGTGACGGTCGATAAATAATAATGGGAGGTTGCCAGATCGTCAAGGCTTTCGGGCGTATCAGTCTCGGCGGCGATCGCTTGACGGATGGCGATGGCTTTTCGGAAATAGCCCCTCGCTTCGTCGGGGTTGCCGCGGTCGCGGGCGACGACACCGAGTCTTTGGTAGCTGCCCGAAAGATTACGGCGGCTGGTTACGGTACCGGTTTCCTCGGCGAGAGCGAGGGTGAGTGCCAGTTCTTTCTGATAATATTTCCACGCGGTTTTCAGGTTGTCGTGATCTTCCGCGAACTCGCCGTAACGGTCGTAGCAGGCGGCGAGTTGTTCGCGTGCTTGGATGGATCCCGTTTCCTCCACCAGCGCGGAGATCAGCTTCAGGTTGCTGCCAAAATACCGATCAGCGCGTCCGTAGTCGTGTTTATGCAACGCGATCGTACCGATGTTCTGATAAATGATCGACAGATTGAGGCGGTCTTTGACCGCGCCCGTTTTCTTGACGACGATAAGCGCTAAATCCAACGCTTTTTGGCAATACTGATCGGCACCGTCGAGGTCATCTCTCGTTTTGGCAAGGGAACAAAGGTCGATATAGCAGGAAATCTGTTGGCGACGCAATTGGCTGTCGTCTACTTTACTCTCAAGAGTGTGGTACAATTCCAGTCCTTTTTGATAATATGTTTCCGCGCTGTTCAGATCGCCCATCGATTCAAAAATATCGCCGAGATTACTGTAACCCGCCGCGAGATCGCTGAGGATCAGTGTGGTGTCCCGCGGCTTAACGGTACGGCGGAAGAAACCGCGTTTTTGCGGCGCCATATATTGCACGGAAAGGTCAATACCTTTTTGGTAATATCGTTTGGCGTTTTCAAGCTCACCGATATCTTTTAAGGCATCACCGCAATGGAAATAATACCAGATCAGGCGGCGTGCGTTTTCCTCGGTGGCGGCTTTGCGGTATTGTATTTCGGCAACGGCGATTTTTTTGATCATCCACTCGATGGCGATGCGGAAATTCCGTTCCACGCCGATGCCGTTGCGGTACATATCCACCAGCTTATCCAGCGCCTCGGTCAATCCGCGCTCGGCGGCGGAGGTGATGAGCGCCAACGCGCGGTCGTGGTCTACCTCGACATCCACACCGCTCAAATATGCAAGCCCGATGAAGAAATCGTGCATCGGCGTGTTATTTTCGCGGCAAGCGATCGCCCGCAACGCGGACAGCAATGCGTTGGATAATGCCGTGCTGTCGCGGGCATCGGTGCAGGAGGGGAGATCTTCAAAGACATCCTCCAACGCTGCGCGGTCGGTCGGACACATCTGCGCGGGCAGGATCGGTTTGCCTTCCTCGCGTGCCAGCGGGTATTCCGTTGTCATCACATAATTGTCAGGTTCGGTCAGTTGCGGTGTGACCGCCATCACAAACAGCTGGCTGTCGCGCAACGCCTTGCGGATGGCGTCGGTGAAGCTCTCACCGGGTGTGAGATATTCGTCGTACCAGATGGCAATATCCCGCGCGAATTCGTGACTGTGGATCAGCCGCATCAGCTCCTGCGCATATTGACGGTCGCATTTGCGGTAGCTTAAAAACACATACGCATCAAAGGCGGCACGGATTTTTTCGGCCAGTTCGTCACCGATGAGAACGGCGGACAGATATGCCGTCAGCTTTTCATCGTAGGGGATCGCGGTGGGGTCGCTGATGAAACGACTGAGGTATTGCAGGTTGCCGAACCGACGGTTGAACAGCTCGTCCAGTCCGTCATCCTGCATCAACGGTAACACAGGGATGTGATGCTTGATCGCAAACGGGAATTCGATATCCATTGCGGGATTGGGCGTGGTGAGCAATGTCCTCGTGACGGGTATCACGAAGAGCTGCATATCTTTGAGGTCGTCCAGAAATTCGGCAGTCCGTGCGGTGTGCGGATCTCTGAGATGCCACACAGCGCAGTTCTGCTTTTGGAGCAGTTCGTCGCTGACTGTGTCCAGAAAGCGCTTTGTCTCGTCGGGATGACAACAGAAATACACCTTCGGTTTGCCTTGCGGAGAAGATTTACCGCGGGTTTTGAACAACAGCGTTGCCATAAGCTTCACATCCTGAATTCGGTATAACGACAGTATACCAGATTTTTGAGCGGTTGACAATACGGGATAGCGTATCGTAGGATTGCCGTCTCCCTTTACACAAGGGAGGCAAGACCGAAATCGGCGCAAAAACATGTTGTAGTAAAATTCACAATTCCGCCACTTTACAAATGTGCTTTAATAGGGTATAATAGAAAAGTATGTAATATAAAATGCGGGAGGTGTGCGGCTGTGAAGATCAATCAGGTGAAATTCGGCGCGGTAATGACCTATGTGTCCTATGCGCTGTCGGTGCTTCTCGGCCTCGTGTCCACCCCGATGCTGCAACGCCACCTCGGCGAAAATGAGTTCGGTGTCTATCAGCTGGTGCTGCCCGTGGTATCGATGCTGACGGTGCTGACCTTCGGGCTGGGCAGTGTGTACACCCGCTATTATTCCATATACAAAACGAACAACGAGACCGACAAAATGGCAAAGCTCAACGGTTTGTTCATTGTGATGTACAGCATTATCGGTGCGGTGGCGATCACCATCGGCTTCGGTTTGTCGGCGGTGTTTGAAAGCATTTTTCCGAATGTCACAGCGGAGTATGTACCCCTCGCCAAGACGCTTCTTCGCCTGATGGCGATCAATATGGGTCTGTCGTTTCCCGTGTATGTGTTCACCTCGCATATCGTAGTCAACGAAGCGTATGTGTTTCAGAAAACGGTCGCGGCGCTGAAAATGGTGCTCAATCCGACCTTGACGATGGTGCTTGTCGTCCTCGGGTTCCGCTCGGTGGCGGTGACGGTGCTGGCGATTGCCTTGACCGTCAGTGTCGGTGTCGCCGATGTGATCTATTGCTTTAAAAAACTGAAAATGCCCGTTGCATTCGGTCGGATGGAGCAGGGCTTTTTCAAAGAAATTCTGGTGTTCACCTCGTTTGTGTTTCTGAGCAATCTCGTCGGTGAGCTTGATTGGAACTCCGATCGCGTCATCCTCGGTATGTTTGCGGGTTCTGCCGCGGCGGATGCCGAGGTGGAGGTGGGACTCTATTCCAATCCCGCCCAACTGAATATTTACTTTATGTCGTTGGCAACGATGCTGACCAATGTGTTTGTGCCGCGCGCCCACCGTCTGATTGCAAGCGGGCGTCCCGACCGTGAGGTCAGCGATCTGTTCATCAAGGTCGGTCGTCTGCAGTATATGATGATGATCACCATCCTCATCGGCTTTATCGCGATCGGTGAAGGCTTTATGCAGTATTACACGGCGGGCATTTATGACCCGCAACGCTCGTATATCATCGCGCTGATTCTGATGATCCCGACGATTATTCCGTCGGTGCAGAACCTCGGCATTGAGATCCAGCAGGCGAAAAACAAGCATCGCTTCCGCGCGGTTGCTTACGCGATTGTGGCTGTCGCCAACATTGCCGTCAGTATCCCGCTGGCGATGCTGTGGGGCGGTCTCGGCGCGGCGATCGGCACGGGTGTTACCACCTTTGTCGGTAAAGGCGTGCTGATGAATTGGTATTACCGCCGCCACATCGGACTGGAGATCGGCCGCTTCTGGAAAGAGATCGGCCGCATCACAGCGGCAATGGGGTTGCCGCTTATCGCGGCGATTGCGATCGCGGTATTTGCCGATACCTCAAGTGTGATGCGGTTTGTGCTGTGGGGCATCCCCGTGGTGCTTCTTGAGGTGGTCTGCCTGTGGTTCTTTGCGATGACCAAG
>JAZRTC010000049.1:0-5465 GCA_045651865.1 Acutalibacteraceae bacterium | reverse complement strand
TCACCAACTACCCCGAGGGTCAGACCGAGACCTTTGAGACCGAGAACAACCCGCTGGATCCCGAGGCAGGCACGCATACCCTGACCTTCTCGCGCGATCTCTTCATCGAAGAAGACGACTTCATGGAAGAGCCTGTCAAGGGTTATCGCCGTCTGTTCCCCGGCAATGAAGTGCGTATCAAGTCGGCATACATCATCAAATGCACGGGTTGTGTGAAGGACGAAAACGGCAAGGTCATCGAAGTGCTTGCCGAGTATGACCCCGAAAGCCGCGGCGGCAACGCAGCAGACGGTCGCAAGGTGCGCGGCACCATCCACTGGGCAGATGCCCGCACCGCCGTGGACGCCGAGGTGCGTTTGTACGGCTCGCTGTTTGACGATGCCGATCCCGATGCGGCGGACAAGGACTTTATGGCTTGTCTGTCCCCCGACTCGCTGGAAGTGCTCAAAGGCTGTAAGCTCGAAGCAGCATTTGCCAATGCAGACCCGTCGCAGTCGTTCCAGTTCATGCGTCTTGGCTACTTCTGCGCAGACAGCAAAGACAGCAAGGAAGGCGCACTTGTCTTCAACCGTTCGGTTAACCTGAAAGACAGCTTCAAAAAATAAACCAAGCATAACAAAAAGGAACCTTTCCACGGAAAGGTTCCTTTTTTACGCAAATATTATTTCGTACCGAAGATGCGGTCGCCTGCATCACCGAGACCGGGCACAATGTAGCAATGGTCGTTGAGCTTTTCATCCAGTGCCGCACAATACACCTTGACATCGGGATGTGCCTCTGTCAGTGCATTCATGCCTTCGGGTGCGGCGATGATGCACATAAATTTGATGCTACGGGGATGATGCTCTTTGATCATCGTAATGGCATCGATCGCCGAACCGCCTGTTGCGAGCATCGGATCGAGCACAAACACATCGCGGTCAGCGATATCACCGGGGAGCTTGTTGTAGTATTCCACGGGCGTGTGCGAATCGGGATCGCGGTACAGACCGATGTGACCCACGCGTGCGGCGGGCACAAGATCCAGTGCACCGTCCACCATGCCGAGACCTGCACGCAGGATCGGCACAAACGCGAGTTTTCTGCCCGCGATAACCTCACTCTTGGTCACGGTAATGGGCGTTTTGACCTCCACCTCACACATCGGCAGATCGCGGGTTGCTTCATAAATCAGCAGTTGCGTGATCTCACGGATCAGCTCACGGAATTGCTTGGAACCCGTGTTCTCGTCGCGCAGGAAGGTGACCTTGTGACGAATCAGCGGGTGATCCGAAATAAACGGTTTCATAAAAATACCTCCAGTATGTAAAAATTATTTCAAGCCTTGTTTTGCTTTCAGCTCGCGTTCCGCCTGCGGCAAACGGAGATAGGTCGGCTGCAGTTGTGACGCAGGAATGAGCTTGTCCTGCGAAGCCAGCCGTTCAGCGGCAAGCGCGATCCCGCGCGGACGAACAAAACGAAGCGGTGTAGGTGCCGCAACACAGTCAAGTTCATCCTTGCAGGCGTCGTAGCAAAGCTGCGCTCCGTCACCGACGAAGATCACGGGACGGCCAAGTGCCTTGAGAGCCGCTTTGCAATCGTCGATCGACATCGCTTCATCGGGTGTCAGGCGGGTAATCGCGCCGTTGTCACAGGAAAACGACGCCGTATACACCTGACGGCACCGCGCATCCATCACCGCACAAATCACAGCATCGCAAGGGATTCCGTCAAAATTCAAGCTGAGTGCTTCAAGCGTCGAAACCGAAGCGGTGGGCATATCTTTTTCAAAACCGAGTCCCTTTGCCGCGGCAACACCAATGCGCACACCCGTAAAAGAACCGGGACCGCTGCAGACCGCGATGCAGTCCACATTCTCGAACAATATGCCTGCCTGCGACAGCACCGACTGCGTCATCGGCATGACTGTCTGGCTATGCGTCAAAGGTACATCGGCAAAACATTCCGACAACACTTTATCGGTCTGTGTATCCACAACTCCCACCGATGCCGTCACCGAGGAGGTGTCAATTGTCAAGTATTTCACAGCTCTGCCCCCTCTATGGTGATACGGCGGTCGGTATCCGACAACCGTTCAAAAGTCACGCGCACGGCATCCTCGGGAAGTGCATTTTCAATCTGCTCACTCCACTCGACCGCCAGAATCGCGCCCATATCGATATACTCAAAAAAACCTGTTGCGTACAGATCTTCCCAGGTTTCAATGCGGTACATATCAAAATGAACCAGAGGCGGCGTGCCGCCGTAATCCTGCACAAGTGCAAATGTGGGGCTGGAAACTTCCGCATCAATCCCGCGGCCCGTCGCCATACCGCGCACAAAAGCCGTCTTGCCCATACCGAGTCCGCCGAACATCGCTACAACACCGCCGCGATCCATAGCTTTTGCCAGCCGTGCACCGACCGCTTCGGTTTCCTGCGCGCTGTGCGTTTCAAAGACCATTGCCCCACCTCCTTTAGAACATTGATGTTATTATATCACGCGGATGTCTGTTTTGCAACACCTCCGTGTTCTTTACAGCGGATAAATATGCACGGAACAGTCTTTTACATACTCAAACCGCTCGCACACCGTCCTTTCGATCATTCGTGCAACCACAAATGCTTCACAGCAAGACAACGCTCCGTCCACTGTAACGGTTGTCTCGGCAATAATCCGACTGCCGAACAGCCGCGTTTTCAGTTCGCGCACGCCGCGAACCTGCTCATGCTCACAGACACATTGCCGTATCGCATCTTCAAGCCTCTCATCGCATGAACGGTCGGTCATTTTGCGCATTGCATCGGCAAAAATCGAAACCGCCGCTTTCACAATAAACAAACTGATAAGAACTGCCGCAAGAGGATCAAGGACCGCTACACCGCAATTCGCGCCCAACACCCCGATAAAGCCACCCAGCGACGCCAGTGCATCCGAACGCAGATGCCACGCATCGGCAAGCAAAGCGCCCGAGTTTGTTCTGACAGCTACCCGACGGGTATAGCGGAACATCACCTCTTTGACAACAACAGACATAATCGCCACAAACAGTGCCACCCCACCGGGCGGCACCGTATCCGCTGTTGTCGAGGCAATCACCGTGCGCACGCCTGAAAGCCCGATCCCTGCCCCTGTGATCCCGACAACCACCGACAGCAACACCGCCGCCACACATTCCATCCGTTCATGGCCGTAGGGATGCTGTCGGTCGGAAGTACGGGCAGAAAGCTTGATACCGACCAGCACAACCAGCGAGCTGAACACATCCGCAACCGAATGAACGCCGTCCGAAACCAAAGCCCCCGACCCCGAAAGAACACCGACCGCGATCTTGATAAAAGCCAGAAGCGCGTTTAACGCCATATTGATACAGGAAATTTTCAACGCTGTTCCCAACGCACATCTCTCCTTAGATAACCGATTCCGCAAAACAAAACACCCACAGCATCGCCTTTTACGATCCTGTGGGTGTGTTCTGTTCTCAGTATATGCGGTTCAGCTGCGGTTGGTCAATAAAGACAGCGTTTCCGCACGGGTACGGGCATCCGAACGCATCAAGCCGCGAAGTGCGGAGGTCTGCGTGGTAGCGCCTGCCGCGCGCACACCGCGCATGGTCATGCAAAGATGCTCGGCTTCGATAATGACCGCCACGCCTTTGGGCTGAAGCTCCTGCTCCAGAAAATCCGCCACCTGCGCCGTCAGACGCTCCTGAAGCTGAGGACGGCGGGCATATGTATTGATAATACGGGCGAGCTTGGAAAGACCGATCACCTTACCGTTTTGCGGGATATAGGCAATGTGCGCCACACCGATGAACGGCAACAGATGATGCTCACACATGGAGTGAAGCGGAATATCCCGCACAGTGACAAGCTCATCGGGCTGATGCTCGGAAAACAGCTTGACATGAGTTTTGGGGTCTTCGGTCATACCCGCAAACACCTCTTCATACATATTGGCAACACGGCGCGGAGTTTCCACAAGACCTTCGCGGTCGGGATCTTCACCGATAGCAATCAGAATCTCTCTGACGGCCGCTTCAATACGCGCTTTATCCATTTTCAAAACGCCTCCAAGAAAAAGTATACTGTATTATAGCGTAAATCCGCGAAAAAGGCAAGTAAAAAAGAGATTGCTTTACGCAATCTCTTTTTTATCTTATGCCAGTGTGATATACACTTTGATGCCTTCGCTGTCATCGCCGTAATACGCCCATACATCATCGTAACCGTTGATGATCAAGCGGGCAACATATTGCTTCGTGCCTGCTTTGGGTGCTTCGCCAAGGTCGATTTCCAGCGACAGCGCTGCCGCCGAGATGGCATTGATCGCTGTTTCGTCGCCAATCAGTGTGATCGCCTCGAGAGTTTGCTGAGGAATGGTCATCTTGAGCGATTTGGCGTCACCCTTGATGATCACATTTTTAACAGTGGGAACCAGTACAACATTCTTCTGAGAAAGATTGTCGGTGTTCAGCGATACCACAATCTCTTCGGGCGAGTCGATCGCGCGGACCGTAGACGGAATAGCCAGAGGGAAAGTAAGCTTGTTGTTGGCAACCGACAGCGTTGCAAAATCAACAGTGCCGACATTGGCAAGCTGTGCTTCCAGTGCATCCAGCTCTGCAGACGGGCCGAGAACATCCAGTCCTTGCGGCTCAACCGTGAGCATATGCTTCGTATCCACGCCCGACGGTGCATTTTTCAAGGTGTAACCGATATCAATATGGCGTTGCTCCCAGATGGGCACCGTCATCGTCACGGTACCGGTCGGCACTTGCTTGAACGAGCAATAGGTCATATCAACTTCCGCACCGTTTTTGTCGAGCGCGACCAACGGAACGGTATATTGCTTCATTTCCGACAAGACCTCTTCCGCCGTTACGCGGGCAACCAGCGTATCGATCTGCGTGATCACCGACTGCGGACCGTCGACCGTGATTTTTCCGTCGGGGAAGGCGGTTGTATCCAGCACAGGTTCACCGATCTGATGCTTGGTCGGATCGGCAACCGTCAGCGCCGCCACATCGGTGGTGACCTTGAAAGACGAGCCCTCCTGCCAATAATCGCACATCACGGTAACAGTGGCAGGTGTGATGGACAGAATGTCATAATCCGTCTCGTCGCTGTTGCGGGAGGCGGTCAACGGCACCTCCACATCGCCCGCACCCGTGATGGAGGAAAGGTCGGGACGGACGCGGATATCATCCGCATCCAGTTTCGAGATGACCGACCAGGTACCCGACACATTGATCTTGACATCAAAAGTCGAATTGCCGAGCACGCGCAGTCCGCTCTGATGAGCATAGGTGTTGGTCAGATCCACCGTAACCGTGGCGGCAATCGGGCGTTCCTGAATATTGGCAGGGCCCGACACCACGCCGACCCACAGCACCACCGCAAGCAACAACGCCACGATCATCATTAACTTATCGTTGTTAATAATGCGGCTGAATGTGAAACGCTTTTTCACTGTGCATCCTCCTT
>JAZRTC010000048.1:0-3864 GCA_045651865.1 Acutalibacteraceae bacterium | reverse complement strand
GGATGAATTCCTTGATATCGTCGACCGATTGAATGATCGGGTATTTGCCGAGTGCCGCGACAATCGCTTTATGGTAGTCGACGCGGCTGGCACGAGGATCGAGGATCGATACCACGCCTGTGTCCGTTTCGGTGCGGATCAACCGCCCGACACCTTGTCGGAGCTTGATGATCATGCTCGGCACACAATGGTTGTCGATGAATTCACGATGGCTGTCGCATTGTTCTTTCTTGCGTTGCATCTGTATCGAGCGACGCGGAAACGGCAACCGCACAATGATTACCGATGACAGGCAATCACCTGCACAGTCCACACCTTCCCACATCGATCCCGATGCAAACAATACGCCGTTTTTGGCGAGTTGAAAGTCACGGATGGCGGTCTTATCACCGGAATTCATACGGATCACATTGTAGTCGATCAAGCGATCCCGTAAGGCTAAATAAACGGCATTGAGCGCGTAATACGATGTAAACAGGATGGCCGTGTGTCCGTTTGTTGCACGGATAAGTTCTTCGATCCGATCCGCTACCGCTGCAATGTATTTCCGATCGTGATTATCGGGGAGCGGCAGATCGGAGGGGATATACAATCGTGCATGACGGGTATAATCAAAAGGGGACTCAATCTGGACTTCGGACAACAAGTGTTCGGGGATCTTGTCCAGACCGTTCTCTTTCTTAAAAAAGCCAAAGCCGTTACCATCCGACATCGTGCCGCTTGTCAGCACATGACTGGCGGTTCGGTTCCAGATGCAATCGTACATTTTATCGGTGACATTTTTCGGCGCACCGCACAGGGTGATCTCACCGTTTTGATCGCTTTCGATCCAATAATAGTTGTCGGACATTTTTGTCAGCAGTTGAAGAGCGTTGTTGACCTTCATGCCCGAAGGGGAAATCTCGCCTTTACGGTTAGGTAGATATCCTTCGCATTCACGGAGGATCACACCCATCCGTGTGAGGCTTCGGCGATGAGAAATGGTGAAGGTGAAATCATTTCCAAAATCCGACAGGTCATTGAGGATCGATCGGAGATCCGCAAACAACGCCGTATTCTCCGTCCGAAGTGCTGAGAGTGCCGCACGGTGTTTCGGACGGACTTCCATGTTTTCACAGCGTGTGAGCGTATCGGAGATATACCACGGGATCATGGTTTCGCTCAGTTGTTCGCCGTACAGTTCTTCGGCGGTGTTGCGGAAGTTATGGGCTTCGTCGATTACAATAAAGCTGCTCGGATGCAATTCGGGGGTGCGGGTGCTTTCTTCTTTCATGGCAACGATATACAGGTTATGATTGAGGATTTGAAACTCCGCACCGCGATTTTCACGGATCGTATTGACCATGCGAATATACTCGCAGGTATCACAGTACGGACACTCACTGCAAGCTCCGTCGACGCATATTTTCTGTTTCACGACAGCTTCGAGATTATAGCGGTCAAGATCCACGCCCTGCGGAAGCGTTCCGACAGCAACGGCATTTTTGATCTCCCGATGATGGAGTTCGGGGTGTTGTTGCAAACCTTTGATATAGTCCTGATACCGCAAACGGCAAAAATAGTGTTTACGCCCTTTAAGCAGATTGGCTTGGAGCGGACGGTCGATGATCCCGTAGGTGTACAGCATCTGTGAGAGTCGCGGGATCTCTTTTTCGACGAGGCTTTTTTGAAGTTCGATGGTTGCGGTCACGATCGTGACGGGTTCGACGCGGTTGTGTTTGTCGATGTTGTATTTTCTTGCGAGCAGACCGGCGACGAGATAGGCGAAGGTTTTGCCTGTGCCGACTTCGGCTTCGCAGACGGACACTTGTTTGTTGAGAAAGCCGTGGTACATCCGCTTGCACAGCTTGATCTGTTCTTCACGAACGGCATAGCCGTTTTCGGGAAGCACGAAACGGAAGATCAGATCAATAAACTCAAAAGGGCGATCCACCATCATCCTTGTGCAATCGCGGGTGGTGTGGTTTCGGGTACGTTCGATGATCAGCGGGATCAATCGCGTATAGGTGTTTTCGAGGTAGTCATCTTTCTTCGTGGTGGTGATGCTGTATTCGCGGTCGGTCAGCAGATCGAACGCGACATAGTGCAGTTTGCCGTATTTACGGATATGATAAAGAATGAAGCGGTTTTCATAGGTGAAATCGTATTCACCGTTACGGTGAATTTTTTGATCGGCGATCAGATCACGAAACACGTCCTGATCGTTATATTTGATTTCGTACATAGTTCTCACTCCTTGATTAAGTAATGCTCTGCATTGAGCAGCAGAATGTTGCACAGACGCGGGGTGCTTCTGTGCAAAGGTTCTACCGCCCAACTCCCAATAGTCGGGAAGGTAGATTCATATAACCGGATGCCGACGATCTCGCAACACACACAAAGTGCAAAAGCACAATGCCGAGCATCATATACCTCACGCATACGGCGTACCGTATGTATGCCATATCCCGCCTTCCGGCGAGCCCCACAGGGGAAGTATCATTAATTCCGCACGGGAGTCTTGGCCAATCGGGAGGTGTTGAGTACATCCCGACTCGACGCGTGGTTGATCGCTCGCTCATAAAGAGGTCGTGGCGCCCACGTCCGACAGCTTATCCAATGCGTTTATGTCATCGGCATCCGAAAAATTATTCACTTGTCAAGGTTCAGCCTGCTCACAAAGAGCAACAGGCGAAGAGATTTTTAAAAGCCCCTTCACTTGTTTGTTCACTTAGAGGGCTGTTTTTTACCCCTCTGACAAAAAATTTTTTATTTTCTTTTCGGCGAGCTTGATACTTTTATAGATTTGTTTAACAGAACTTTTCTCCATTGCGGCGATTTCTTCGTATGTGAAACCGTAAAAATGATACAGATACAATCGTCGCCGTTGCGTTTGTGTAAGAGTGTCCAGAGCACGTTCTACCTGTATTTTCTGTTCTACGACATCCTCCAGCGGATCGAGTTTTCTGATAGCTCGCTTGTTTAAGGTTATTTCCGTTAAAACGGAGTGTTCATAATGCCGGGTGTATTCGTTTATAGCGGACATGTCATCTCGTTCAAATTGATCGAATGCCGCATACAGTTGTTCGTTGATTTCCATACAGATACCTACACCGCGACCGTCCACAAACGACAAATAATAATGCAGATTGTTTGGTGGGCCGACCGTGAATATCCTGTACGGATTATCTTTGGATTTACTGCGGTTTGGGGACGGATTTCTTTTAAATGCTTTGTTACACATAGCTGCAATCTCCTTTTTTGTTTTGGTTTGAAACAAAATTGGAGATCACGGATATTTGGCTATGTAGCAAAGCCATACCTTGTTCATACTGCAACCTTTCCGCTTTTAAGCGTCGGTTGCAAATAAAAAAGGGCATGACAACACAGCTTAAAAGCTGTTTGTCATGCCCTAACTCGACAGTCCTTGTTCTCGTCTTTCAAGACGGATATAGGCTCTTTTCCGCATTAGCGATACTCGCGTATGCCCGCGGCGGTTGAACTATGTACGAAACATCATTTTAATTTTGAAGATAGATTATAAACTTGGAGGAACACTTCGGACACTTCACAACAACACATGCACCACCACAATCCGCATACGCATCCTCTGTGGTTTTCGTGATTACGACGCCACCATGCGGGATGTCACATAACCGCCCGCGCTTGCATAAAGGACATTTCAAATAATCGTATTGTGCTGCATGGTTTTCAAAAAGTTGTGCGATGTAAAATAATGCTGCTTTCTTTTCAATCACCTTCTTTTTTCTCTGATCGGTAATTTATTACAGATAGCGGCATTTTTCGCACCTCCCCGCATAGATTGTATCTTATGAAACTTGCGAAATTTGTTGCAATTTGGAGTATGAGTATATTTTTCTTGTT
>JAZRTC010000047.1:0-47146 GCA_045651865.1 Acutalibacteraceae bacterium | reverse complement strand
ATATCGTTTACAATCATACGCCGTTTGAATGGGTGTTACCTTAAAACCATATTTTTGATAAAACCTCACAGCATCATCGTCGGTTTCGGCAAGCACCTCGGTGGTGCGCGTTGTCTGTATCAATCCGTCGATCAAAAATGTGCCGACACCTTGTCCGCGCATATCGTCACGCACGGCGATATCCAAAATGGTGGCGTTTTTTTCGCTCAGGTGGTAAACAATCAAGCCGAGATATGTGTTGCCGTCTGTGCAAGCGTATATGTACGTATTCGGTGATTGGTAGGATGCAAGTCTGACTTTGATTTTATGGGCGGTCGGCTGATACATACTGTATGACAACAAGCTACAAAGTGTGGCGTTTGCGCCATCGTTCACACATGCATCACGCACATCAACGAATCGCCAAGTATGCTGTTTCATCCGCCTCACCACCTTGAATTTTCATTCTTTAATGTCTTCCAACAAATCTATTAACTCATCCCATTTATGAATATGAGTATGTTGACATGTAGGCGAATCGTTGCTATCAGCACTATACCAAATCGGATAGATACCGGCTTGCGCCGCCCCCTCAACATCTGCTGTGGGATTATCACCGCAATACCACACCTCTTCTGCTTGAAGTCCTGCTTTTTGAAGAGCGATATCAAACAAGAGTCGATTCGGCTTGCGTACTAAATAATCGCTGGAGGTCATTACGAACTCAAACCGATTGTTCGGTAATAGGCGGTTGAAGCGTGCTGTCAGTGCTTCGCCTGACCAAAGGTTATTACTGATAACCGCTGTGCGTATACCGTTTGCATTTAAGTAATCGAGTAGTTTATCGGCGCCGGGCATCACAGCTCCTTTGCACGCCGCATCCCAAAAAACCGTTTCCATCTCAAGCGGAGACAACGAAAACTCTATTCCGAGGTAATCATACAGCAATCTGTCACCGACTTGACCACTAATGTCATAACCCAGTTTGCGAATATTGCCGATATGCTCTCCGAAAATCGTTTCGGCACCTTTTCGAATATCATCTATCGCACAGCCATTCGGGTTTTTGGTAACATATTTCAGCAATTCAGCATTACCGCGATCTGTATCCCAATCGGGTTCACACAACATCGTATCGCCGTAATCAAAAATGATCATTTTGGGGAATTTGATATGCTGCTTCATCCGCCTCACCACCTTTAACACGATTATACCACCGCATTCGACAACCGTCAATCAACAGATAGTTTCCCTCTGTGGATTGTTTTCCAAATCGCGAGAATTGCATTTCTCGCATAAAGCGATGGTGTTTTTCAGCCAAGTGGTGTACAATAACCTTGCAAGCTTGACAAGACAACTGTGATCACAGCCGAAAGGACGGAGCAATATGAGCAAAACGATTGGCGAGATCTTAAAGGAATTACGCAAGGCAAATGGCATGACACAGGAACAGGTCGCCGAAGCGCTGAATGTGTCGTTCCAAAGTGTCAGCCGCTGGGAGAACGGGTTGTCCTATCCCGATATTACGCTTGTGCCGACGATTGCGCGGCTGTTTGAGGTGTCAACGGATACGTTGTTTGATATGAATACCTCCGACCGTGAGCGCACCCGCGAACGGTATGAACAACAATATAAAGATCATCGTCAAAGCGGCAACCTTATCGCCTGCCGTGTCACGATGTGCGAGGCATTGGAACAATTCCCGCGCGATCATCATTTTATGATGAATCTTGCGGAATCTCTGCAACATTTTGAAGGCGGTTCGGCGGCGGAGCGTGCAGAATATGTGGATGGTCAATTTGCTGTGCGGATACGCGCACTTTGTGAACGTGTGCTGGAGGATTGCAAGAAAGAGTCGGAACGTCTGCGCGCAATTCTGCTTCTGTGCCGTTATTATGCTGCATCAGGCAACACAAGCGAAGCTCTGCAACTGGCAAACGGTGTTGCTGATTTTGAACATTGCCGCGAAGTGTTGCTCGGTGAGATCTTGACAGGTAACGAGAAACGGCATCAACTTCAAGATACGATGCTCAAAGCGGTGGATTATGTTGCATCTACGCTTGTGAATATGGCGTTTCGCAAGGAATACGGAATGGCATTGTCGCTGTCGGCTGATGAACGCATCCGATATGTCAAAACGGCAAACGAGCTGTATGCACTCTTGATGCCCGACGGGAACTTCCAATTCTTCCATCGCATTGTCGGTTGGAATCACCGCCGCCTTTGCGAACTGTATTTGCTGAAAGGCGACATCGATACGGCGTTTGAGGAACTGCTGAAAGCCGAACACCACGCCGCCGCTTTTGATACCTTGACAGATCATCATTACACCGCGCCATTCGTCAATACGCTCACGTATGATCCTGCGGAGTATTTCAAGTGTTGGGAAGGCAGCGAGCGCGGGATGCTTGTGTATCGCCTTGGCGAACTCAGCTCCTATTTTGAAGCGCATGATGGTTTTGCACAGATGAAAGTCCGCCTTGAAATCGCCACTGAAAATGAAGCGCACGTGAATATTGAATAAATGCGCGAACAGCCGTGGGATGCTCCCACGGCTGGCTTTGTATCACTATTTTACACTCTCTATAAACACCGTGCAATCAAAAAGGCCCCATGTCCTCGTGGTACTGTAGCTCGAACATCTTATCATTACAATATACATAAAACGTCACAAAATCTTCTGATTTTTTTGAATACCACTCGACATCTCCTGTATCACCTGTCACACAAAGGCAGTCATTGTCATAAAAATCAAGGCGATATCCTTCTGTATTAATTGTGCAATAGTTATTAGACTTTTCCGATGGTGCTGGTACACCGGACCATTCGTCAGGATCTGCAAAGCGCAATAATGTATCTGATGGTAATGTATCGCGAATTCGATTTTGCTCATAAGCCATATATTCAATATCACAACTTTGATTTTCCGTTGACAACAACCGCATTTCATCATAGGCATTTTGAATCAAAGAGATTTCGGTATTGGGGTTTGTCACGCCCGAATGTGTCCCAACACAACCAGACAGCAAAAACAAACAACTCAATAAAATAATAATCACACTATTTTTTCTAATCATAATTATTCCTCCAACTCTTCCCCCGAAGTATTAGGGGTGATCGAATCAATGATATATTCCTCAACAACAGATAAATCCGCCTCAGGGTTCATGATCACATAATAGTGTGTGTCGGTCACGCCATCACCTTTGTCAAGGAATTTTATTGCAACTGCCACATCGTTTGTCACACCGATAATCGAATACAGCTCTGCGCGAAGATGTTCCTCGGAAAGCCAACTACCATCGGTTGCCTTCCATCCTGCCATTACCGTGACATCACCCAGCTTACCATCAAGCTTATCTTCTGCGATAACCTTACCATTGACAAACGACGAAAATGTCCCGGCTTCAATACGATAATCATAGAATTTGTATAGCGCCCCTTCTTTATCAGGAATGATGACAGGTGCCGCTGTTGTGGTGGTGTGGCTGTCGACAATAAAGCCAAGCTCTTCGCTGATAAAAAGAGTCGTGGTTGTAGTAATATCGCTTTCACCGATAGTTTCTGTGGGTGACTGGATTTGGGGTGTTACGCCGAACGATCCGCTCTGCCAAACACCAACACCGAATAAAGCAACAATACACATACAACAAAGAGATACAACAACACGCAACCCTCTTTTTTGTCTCGCTTTCTGTTGTGTTACATAACGGTCTCTACGTTCGAGCAAATCACGAGTGAGTTCTTCATAATTCTTCATAAATAAAGCCCTCCTTGTCGAGTTCAGATTTCAAAGCGCTTTTTGCACGATATACAAGATTTTTCATCTGACGAGCATTCTTTCTCATGATGTATGCCGCATCGGCACTGGAAAGTCCTTCAAAGTATATCAACCAAAGAACTTGTCGGTATTCGGAATGCAACTTACATAATGCACGATGTACCGCTATTTTACGTTCTTCAACGATGTACATTTTTTCAAGATCATATTCATCCTTTGAATACTTCTCAGCATCATCTATCGGCACATTTAAATGTTTTGAATTACGCCGCAGATAGTCGATTGCCACATTATGCCCGATCGTATAGAGCCATGTTTTAAAAGAGTACTTGGCGTTGAATCGTGGCTTCTTTGTTATGATCTTAAAAAAGGTCTCTTCCATCAGTTCTTCGGCAACAAATATATTGTTCACAAAACCGTTTAGATAAAGAATCAACCCATCTTTATAATCTCTTATAATTTCTGCAAAACCTTTGTCATCACCATCAAGGAAACGGCGGTAGCTACTGGCACCGTTATCCATCGACTTACTCCTTTCCGAAAGGTTTTTATTAGCCCTTTCACTTATTAAACGAACGGGATAACGAAAAGTCTCATTCAATCCTATATTTTCGTAGAAATTTCATTCACAGTATATCACGCACCCATCAAAACCACAATCAGCCGTCTTTATATCCTATACAAGCGTATGTTGAAAAAATCCTACTACTGTTCAAATACGCACAACAGCCGTGGGAGAATCTCCCACGGCTGTTCGTCTATAGTCGCTGTTCAATAAAATTGTTGGCATTCATTCCATACTCACGGGCGGCTTTATACAATTCGCGGGCTTGCTTCACATTGCCGCTGTCGATCAATGCATTTATCGCATTGTTAATACAAATCTGTGCTTGTGTGGATCGTGCACGGTGGCTGTTGAGTGCATCCCATTCTCCCGGAGCATAGAGCGGTTCTTTAGTGGAATGGCGCAGATCGGCAAAAAACGGTTCACAGCAAGTGAACAGATCTTGTTCCGCTTCGCCGAAATGTTTCAAACAAAGTGCTGTGAAAATCAAACGATAGAACGCCGCCGATGAAGAATGACAAGCAGACTTCAAAAACGATTCAAAACGCTCCTTCACCCATAATGCGTGAGGGTAGTCATACTGCTTTTTTGGACTTTTGTAAAACGCCGCACGATGTGCGTTGAACAATGCCACTTCACAGTCAGGATCATAATTGGCCGTTGTTTCGTTGTACCATTGCCACCAGGCATTCCCGAAATCGCCTTGTTCCAAGGTAAGGCGCTGTGTAGCATCGCTGACAAGCCATAAACGGTACATCGCCGGCATTGCGCTAATATGCGCTTCAAAGCGACGGTGATTATCATAAAGTGCATCTGCCTCTCGGCGCATCGCATAGATATCCGACAGATTCCATAGGAGACACCCTCGAAGCAATATATCTGTTTCGCTACACAACAGTTTCTTGCAATATGATTCAAGAGCCGCCAACTCCCCATTCCTGTGGAGTGTGTATAACTGACGACGAACAGATTCATTCATATTCACATCGCTCCTTCACCATCGGAAAGAACCAAAGGAAAATACCGCTGTAAAAACTGTTGCATTTCGGGATAATCTTGCAGGTTATATGGCGCAATCTCACTTCGAAGTGTTTTTATAATATGTTCGTATGTTGCTTGTGGCACATCCTCAAATCGACGAATTGAAAACATACCCATATCCAATTGTTGCATATAGTATTCATACAAATCTGAAATACGGGTTACACGTCTCACTTTTATAGCCTGTGAAGATGCGTATGCACAAGCAATAAGTGTGGGCTGTGTCATGTCTGCCGTTTCTTCACATTCGTACAAATATCCTTGCTGTCCTTGATAAAGAATCCGAAAGGCATCTTCGAAATACTCTGAATACACAACATGACCGTTTTCATCAAACCCATATGGATAATAACTAAACGGTTTTGGCACGGGTTTCACAGCGTACAAAAGGGCAACAAGCGGATCGGTTGCAAAATACACAAGCGGTGTTCTATGTTCCGATAATTCTGGCAAAAGGATATCCAGTCCGCCAATAGGGCTACCATGATACAGCAATGCACTCACTCCTTTCACCTAACAGTATACATGTCCACTCTGCAAATGTATAGACTTGTTCTTTTGGGTGAGATATGGTATAATACCAGTAGCGAAAAAAACGACCGCGTTTCCTCCTGAAAGGAGAAACGCGGTCGTTTCTATTACGATCACAACATAGAGAGGATGGGCAGAATATTGCGCGATTGTCCTTGAATACAGAACATGCGCTCGTCACCGTCGAACCGCTCATCCACATACGGCATTAGCGTACCGGTCAGTCGCTCCATAACCAGTTCGACTGACGTTTCGCTGTGAGCTTCAATCTGCCGGGCGGAAGCAAACGATCCGTCCGCCGTCAACTCGAACATTGCCGACAGGATTTTCAACGTTTGTACATCCGCAAAAGCTTTAAGCTTGGCAGCGATCGGACGGTACTCAGGCTCATAGATCAAATTCTTGTTGTTCGAGAAAAGCACCGTCCCCCGTTTCATAGTAGTAGTGATAACAGGCAGATTGATTGAAGAATAGCCCCATTCCTTTGTTCCGGCTTGCTTTGCCATATCTTCGGGTGTAAATTCATCCGCATGAACATATTTTGCAAAAAGTGCCGCATGGGTGATCGCCGCAATACGATTCGCAAAACTGTAATCCTCACCCTCGGCAAGTTCGGTTGTGCGAGCGCGAACCTGCAGAAGGATATCATCCGCCGCCGATGTCGGCGTATGTCCGAGAAGTTCATCAATTGATACCGAAAACAGATCGGCAATCACAGGCAAAAGTTGAATATCCGGACAGCATTGTCCCGACTCCCACTTGGAAACAGATTGATTGGTCACACCGAGTTCCTGTGCTAAGTCCTCCTGAGTCATATGGTGTTGCTTGCGTAGGAACGCAATTTGATTATGTAATGTCATAGGTCATATCTCCTTTACGCTGGATTGCAGGCCGCCTTGCAACTATATTGTACCGTCCGGAGAGAGCAAAAACAATAACGCAGTAGTTTGAATGGTAAAATCGTTTCCAACCGCAAGTTGGAAAGCGTACAGGATAGGTTTACATTATGACGTTTTATGTTGTGTTATAGAGTCGGTTAACTCATAAACCAATCCCCAATCAATAGGATATGCATTTACTACAACATCTCCCGATGACATATCCTCTTTTGTGGCTTCTTTTCCGTCACTAAATGTTATTTTAACAACATGGAAAGAATGTACGCTGTGTTTATAATTCGCAGTAAACCATTCTCCCCATTGTCGCAAATATGATAACTCTCCACCAACGCCATTGGTGTTTAGCATATGCTGTATAACCGGTGCCAATGCCGTATTAAATGCTGAAAAAGCTATTGAAAAAGTTTTCAGCAAATCAATTTCTTTTCCTACCTTTTGCATATATCTCTTATCGACTTGATTCCACCGACTATACTCCGCTAACAAGCGTTCCGTGTTGCTTGATAAACCTATATTTGTAGTGCTATTAAAACCGTGCACAACGTTTTTGCAATGTTGCGAACAATTGCGCAAATGATAAGTAAATGCATATTCAAGGTGATCGTCATACGCCTTACTTGTTCCTTCCTTAAATACCTCCCACAAATCAGACTTTTCACCGTGTTTTTGTTTTATATCCGTTTCCATATGATCTAAACACGTTCGGAATTCGAATAAGAAATTTCTAACCAGTCGTTCAGCTGTATGTAAATTTCTCATAAGATAGTTGCCGCTTGAATTCGCTTCACTGCTCCATAAAGCTAACTGATCCCACGCCTCGGCAACACATTTTCTTAAAAAATAGTATTCGAGTACATCCTTTGTGGCATCAGACGCTTGTGCCACCTCAAGGCACGAGGTTTCTTCAATTCCATTAAGAAAATTTAATTTGTCATCATGCATATCGACAAAATAGTACATTATATTTATCCCCCTTGTTTGAAGCGTATTATTCTTTAAAAATATCTGGACTTGTGGAAAGTGTTGTGGTATATGTTTGTGTTGCCAAAGAAAGGAGTTGGTTGCACATGACCATACTGGATGACCTGTATTACGGCAATATTCACCCATGTGAGCGGGATGTTGTTCGCGGATCGCCGACGGACAAGCTACTCCGTCTGCTCTGCAAAAACGAAGAATCACTAACCGCTACGCTGACCGAACAGCAAAAGGAAACCTTCCTCAAATTCAAGAACTGTCAGGATGAACTGCTGTGCCTCGGTGAACGGGAGGCCTTCCGAACGGGATTCATCTTGGCAACACGGATCATGGTCGAAGTCATGGACGGTCTTGAAACCGTCGAGGATGCATGAAAGGAGAAGCAAATATGAGAAACATCACCACAAGTTTAGCCGTACTGCTAATTATAATGATGGTAAGCGGATGTTCATCGAACACCCACACCGAGGATGTATCAACGGCAACAACAGTCACTACATCCACAACCGCCGCTGTGCACCCAACGGAAAGCCGCACAACAACCAATACAGCGCCATCAACGAGTCAATCTACAACAACCTCAAATACAACAACCATCAAGCGGTCGTCAACAACAACCGCCGGTCAAATAACCAAAGCAACATCAACCACATCAAGAATGACAACGAACGCACCAACAGTAAAAACAACCGTTGCCGCCACGGTCAAGACGACCGCGAAGAAAACAACTGCCGCAACGACAAGAATGCCGACTACAACGATCACCAAAGCACCGATTACAACAAAAACAACGCTCAGGACGACGATCACAACCACACGCACAACCACCACGACAAAGGCAACAACAACCACAACGGCAGTACCGAAAACGATGACGCTCGCCGAAGCCGAAGCCTATGCCAACGCTTACCTCAAAAGCCTCGGTATGGAGATTGATTATACCGCGACACCGAGCAATGCGGGATTTATGCCGCCGCTTACTTGGGATCACGGCGAAACCTTTGAGCAGAAGAAAGAACTCATTCGCCTGCATATTGATATCACGCTTGAAAGCCGTGGCCTGACAGCAGGTCATCCGATGCGAGCGGTTGCCGAATACCGCCCGAATGAATGGGACAACACCTACGGGTGGTTATACATCCTCCATTAAGGATAAAACCTCCTCCGCCACCTTGTAACGGCTGACACCGCAGGTGGAGCGGTCGCGGACGAGAATCGTCTCGGGAATTGTATTCAAGATCTTATGGCTGAACGATGTCGTGCCGAAATAGGCATCAAAACTGCTGACAGGCAACACCACCCAATCGGTGTCGGGTTGCCTGTTTGCGATGTAATACGCGATGAGTGTCGACAATATATCCTCCCGAATCTTCGGAGTTTCCTTGGCAATCACCTCAAGAAGCGACGGCGACAGAGGGATATTCTTGTCACGCAGTGCGCCTTGTTCGATGGCATCGGCGATCACGCCGTCGAAAACTAATATAAACCCGCCCTTGGTGCGATCGGCAAACAGCGGCATCTGCATTTTCACAACGTGATCCCGCCACCATTTGTCCCATTTGGTACGGATGATCTCCGCTTGCTTTTTAGCGGTTGCGTATACCTTGTCGGGGTTATTCTCGATGAAATCCGCTACCGCGTGCGCATGGCGATAGAACCACCCTCTGCCGTTTGCATCCACAAGCAACGGAAACTCTTCGTGCAGTTCACGGAAGTCGGTGCGGAACTGCCACTCCTCTTTCGGCTTGGCGGTTTTCTTGTCGGGGATACTGCACCACGCGCACAGCGCACGCCGTGTATAGTCGATATCGCCACCGTTGTCCCAATAAAATCCGCGGGCAAGGATCATCAACACACGGGCAAGCCCTTCGCCCTTGACGATCGTATCGAAAGAGAAGCGGCCGAGATAGGTTGTATCGTGTTTGTTGACAGCGGTGTAGGATACCGCACCCGTATAGGCTTCAAATTCCTGTCGTTCGTTAATCATGCGGCACCCTCCTTTCCGACAACGCATTTTCCGACACTTTATCCAGTAGCACATCCCATACAAACGATTTCTTACCGAGTGCAATGGCGTATTTCACCGCGGTGCTCGGTTTTATTTTTGTCTCGAGATAGGCACGGCACCCCCTTGCCGCCGCATCGCGGTAGCTTTCATCCGATCGCCGTGTCTCATAGGCACTTATCATCATTTGCCACAGCACCGAATCGCCGTCGCGGGTTAAAACTTTGCACTCGGTGGCGTTGTTCGCATCGTCAATGTCGCAGATCAGATCACCGAGGATGCGGTAACCGCCTTGACGGAAATCGCACAGCAAGTCACCGTATACTGCCACGATCTCTTCGGGCAGATGCTCCTGCAAAAACAGTTCGCGCTCGATTTCATCCATCCATTGCCACGACTGCTCACGGATCGCTAACCGAAGCGAACGCACATAGTATGCTTCGAGTGCCGAAAACACCGCATACAGTTCATCGACATCGTAGAGTTCTTCCTGTCCGCGGGAGTACAGGATGCGGTCAATATCCGTCTTTTTTGGGCGGTCTTTGATCTTGGCTTTGGAAATACGAATACGCGCCAGACACGCATCGTATTCGCCGATGATCTCACTCATCAGCGCGAGTGTGCCGTTATCAAGCGTGTCTTTCCAATGCTCATCGACAGCAAACGCAAACAGCTTCTCGGGCGGTTGCGGTTTTGCTTTCATACGCGGCGTGTGCTCGCGAAGCATATACGCATAATACGGCAAGCGTTCCACATTGGAATCCACCTTCAACCAATCGGTGTTTTCCATAAACGCTTTGAGTTTTTGCTTCGGCGTCGGTTCGTAATATTCCGAACGGCCGCCGTTCTTTTCGATCATATATTTATAGCGCAAAAAGACCGTCTTCTGTCGCTCGCCGCGTTCCAGATACCGCGACAGATCCGGCTTCACGCCGCTTTTCGAGGAATCGATCTCCAAGCCCGTCAGAATGGCAAGCGTTTCGGTTTCCTCCCGACAACGCTGACGGTCAGCCGCATCGCTGTTTTCGTTATAGGCAATCAAACTGCGGGTGAGTGCCGCGTTGGAGATCTGCCCGATGCGGGACGAAAATGTACTCTTCACCGTTTCAAACCGTGCATACCAATCGTTCGCATCCCGCAGCTGTGCCTCAGCAGTCGGAATCTTCAGGAAGGGAATGTTCGCGATGTTTTTAAGCGTGGTATCACCTTCATAGTTGCGCTGCACACACGCATTCAAAATCGGGTTTGCAATCGTTTTGATCATATCGCCGTCGTAGTCCGCACCGCCCAATCGTTCGGCGGCATACATCGAGGAATCGACCATCACCACATCCGACAGGTGTCCTAAATAGTGTTTGCGCATCTGCTCGACCGATGAATAGCAATGAAGCTGGAGTTCTTCATTACGGGCAATATGCGGATTGCGAAGCAAGGTGCAAACATCGTCGTGTGCATACGATGCTTTGGGTGCATAAAACGATTGCTTTTGAAACGTAACGGAAAGCGTCTGCGCGTAAAAGGTGCGTTGGCGAGCATTCATATTGCGGTGGTCGGGATTGCAGAGCAGAACCAAAAACCGTAACAGATCGGATGACAGAAAACGGTTGTCACCTTCAATCAGCAACGTGCCGAGTGCGTAATCTTTGCATATACTCTCCGCATGGTCGGCAAGTTCATCCGCGAAAATGCTTTCATGGATAAACAGCGGATTCTTCTGCAGAATCTTTGCCAAGCGATATGCCTTGGATGTTCGATCAATACCTTTTTGATTCAGCACCTTCAGAAAATACTGTTTGCGGTAATCTTCATCGGCGCACAACCGATAATACTCCGTTTCGGTTTGCTTCGTAATCCATTGCCGTTCGTCTTCTTCGGGATCGTGATCCCATCCAAGCGGCAGATCGGCAGGACGGAATTCCTCCGCCGTCATCGACAGCGTGTTGAGAAATTGGTAATTGAGCTGTGTGAAACGCTCGGGATTTTCTTTGTTGACGGCAGTAATATACAGCGCGTGGTGATATTTCCGAAACGCCGTCCAGTAATCCTTCCATGACATTCCGTTTTCTTTGAGCCAGCCGTACCCCTTGAACATACTTTTTGTCAGGATGATATCGACATCGTCAACGGGATGTTCTTTGCCCCAAATATCTTTCAGCACATAGGTGCCGCCGCTTTTGCAATAGTCTTTGAAATCCACTTCGTGAAGCATACCCTTGACATACGGCATGCGGATCTGAAATGACGAGTGGCAATGCTCACCGCAGAATACCTTATCAATACGCTTGGCGTACTCTTTAGAAATAATACCTTCGCCGTCAAATTCGGTGACAGTAAATTGTTCGATGCGCTCTACGCGATTATATTGTCTTACGGCACCGTGTCCTGTTGCATCCTCGACGGTGATCACCCGTGCCGATGCATCGATAGTATTGTTGTCGACCACGATGACACGGTGCGGCTTGTCGATGTCAATGCCGTCAATGCGTGTGCCACCTGACAGCATCAAGCCGTTATAGGCATACAGCTTGGAGAGTTGACAGAGTCCGAGTTCCATATCCATCATAATGCGGCGACGGACAGGTTCGTATAAATCCTTGCGGATGAACGACAACCTTGCGTTACGGCTCATACTCGCCGAGCGTTCAAATGCCACATACGTTTGTTTGCCTGATCCGAAATCGAGTGTGATGCCTTCGGGACGGAACATCGACTCCGCCTTCTTCTGCCGCAGGGCATATCGCGGCTGGGAACTGTCACGATCAAAGATCTCGGCAAAATCGATAAAGCAAATGGCGTCGGCAAGATCGGTGATGCGCTCGGTGCTATCCGTCTGCACATAGTCATCGCCGTACAACACGCAGAGCATCTGAAAGAACAGCGCGGTATCTTCCTGCTCGTGTGTAGCGGTCGGTACCTTGCAACGCGCGGTGGCATGCGCGTTCAAATCAAATGTATAGATATTGTCTTCGGTTTCCTTCGCGTAGCCAAGCAACGCTTTGGCTGATAACCGATAAATCGTATAACGACGCGACATAATATTCACCTCCGATACTTTCAATATAGCACATCAGTCTTTCGTTTGCAATATGAATATTGCTCCCACCTTTTCGGGAGAGGTGCGAGCGTGTTCAAAATCCATTACGAAAGGACTGATGTCTATATGTCAAATTCACTGTATCCGCCGAACTATAAACAGGAAAAGAACTGTTTATATATGGTGCGGAAAGGTCAGCACGGTGAGTACGCACAAAAGCTGTGTAACTTCTCACCGCGGATCGTCGCAGAGATCACCGTCGATGACGGAGCGACCGAAACCAAGCGACTGGTATTAGGAGGTGTACATGAATCCGGTCGCGTACTCAAAGGCATCGAGATCGCCAGCAGTGATCTCGCGGCATTCCATTGGGTGATCGAACACTGGGGTGCCGATTGTATTTTAGGTGTGTCTTCGAATCTCAAAGAGAACCTGCGCTTTGCCATTCAGCATACAGCTTTCTTTGCCCGGCACCAAGTCATCTACAACGTGACAGGCTGGAAACGCATCAACGGTAAGTGGCGGTTTCTGTTACCCGGGTGTACGGATGTCACGGTGGAGTTGCCCGGTAAGCTGAAACACTACGAAGGTGCCCATGAATACTCCGCACATGATGTTGTGACCGCCAAGGCGTTTCTCGATCTTCCCCTTGCACCGAAAGAAGTGATCTATCCGCTTCTCGCTTTTACATTCCTGTCTCCCTTGAACGAATTTCTTCGTAGAGCCAACTGTGAACCGAAATTCGTTCTTTTTTTATTGGGCAAAACGGGAACACGTAAAAGTACCTTGGCGGCGTTGTTCTTATCCTTCTTCGGTCAGTTCACGGCTTCGGAGCTTCCGCTTTCGTTTCGTGACACCGCCAACAGCATTTTGCTTCATGCGTTCGCACTGAAAGATGTGCCAACCTGCATCGATGATTTTCATCCGTGTGGGAAACAAGACGAACACAAGCTCACCTCGACAGCGCAAGCCGTTATGCGCTCGTACGGCGACAGAACGGGGCGCGGACGGCTGAAAGCGGATGCCACCCCTATAGAATCCCGACCGCCGCAGGGAAACGCCGTCGTTACCGCCGAATTCGCGCCCGACATCGGTGAGAGCGGCACAGCGCGTTACTTCGGGTTGGAATTGAAAAACGGTGATGTGGATCTGCAAACGCTCTCGTGGTTTCAAGGAGAAGCTGAAAACGGTGTGTTCAAACGCGCGATGTATGCCTACATCGAGATGCTGACAACGCTTGTCAATCAGGACGAAATGTTGTTTGTAAAATCCCTTGCAGATGCGTTCAAAATGTACCGACAGGAATTTATGGACAGTGGCGTCCGTTGCCACGGTCGTGTTCCCGAGATCGTCGCGTGGCTTCGCATCGGTATGAAACTGTTCCTTCTGTTTATGCAAAAGCACAATATGATGACCGCAGAAGAAGCAGATGTATATGAAACGGAATTTGCTGACATCTTGTTCCGTCTGGCACAAGCGCAAGCGGAAAACATCGAACAAGACAAGCCGACACACATCTTTATCCGCAAACTCTTCTCTATTATTGAAAGCGGTAGTGTGACGGTGTTAAGTCGTAACGGCGAGCATATCCTTACGCCGCCGAATGTGATCGGTTATGAGGACGAGCAATACCTCTACCTCAATAAAACCGCCGCGCATTGTGCAGTGAAGAAGTTGTGCGATCAGCAAGGTGAAAGCTTTACGATCACCGAACGCGGACTGCTCAAAGCGCTTGCGGAAGAAGGTCTGATCGAAACCGCTGAAGGACAGAACACGAAATCCGTTCGCATCGGAAGCGTGACCAAACGCGTTGTATGCCTGAACAAAGCGAAGGCAATCGCTATCGCCGAGGATGGTTCGTAAAAATGTGTGACAACAGTGACAAGTGCTGTAAAACCGTTATAGCGGCGGTGCTTTCTGTTAAACGAAGTGCGCAACAAATGTGTGACAACGTATCTGTTTTCCGGTTGCTGTCACTGAAACGTTGCGCTTCAAAACGCCGTCACCATGCGAATGTATCTATTGTTACTGTTTTTATACACCGATACCGCCTTTTTATTGTCTCTCCTTTGGGAGAGAACCAGCATCGCCTTTGGCTGTACGCCATCGCCCAAAACGGCGGTGGCGTGCCTTCGGCAACAGAATAATCGGGCAGAAGCCCGAACCCACTTCAAATTTTATCACGAAAGGACGGATGCCCTTATGAAATCCAAACGCTTAAATTTTCGCGTATACGATTGGCAAGACGAACTGATCCGTATCAACGCCGACAAAGCCGGTATGAGTCTGACAAGCTATGTCATACTGAGTGCGCTTGATCGAAAGATCGTCAACTACGACAGTCTTAAAGAACTGACCACGCAGGTCAAGAAACTCGGCAACAATGTCAATCAGCTTCTAATCCTCGCACGGCAAGGAAAGATCAACACCGTCAATCTCACCGCCGTGCAAGAGGAACTCAATCGCATCTACGATCTGGTTGCCGCCGAGTTATACGGGAGGTGATCGGATGGCGATTATACGGTTTATCAACAGCAAGGCAAAACAGACCGCAGGCGGTTTACGCTATGTGCTTCGGTATACGATGCGGGACGAGAAAACGGTTGCCGATGACGGTGTGAAATATGTAAGCGGCGTGAACTGCACGCCGCTTTCTGCTTATACCGAATTCAATAATACAAAGCGACTTTACGGTAAAACCGATGGACGACAATATTATCATTTTCTGCAATCGTTCTCTACCGATGAAAGCATCACACCGCAGACGGCGCATGAGATCGCATTGCGATTTGCCGAAGAAGCCGAAAAACTTCACGGCTTCGAAATTGTCGTATCCACGCATTGTGATCGCGACCACATTCATTCGCATTTTGTGATGAACAGCGTAAGCGCCGAGAACGGCAAAAAGTTTCACATTGGCGAACGCGACATCGATGCGATGATGCAGCTGTCGGATCGGATCTGCCGTGAATACGGTTTATCGGTGTTGGAACCGAAACCGAAAGAACAACACTCCAAACCGATGTCCGACCGCGAATACCGATCCGCCGCAAACGGGCAAAGCTGGAAGATCCGCTTGGAAGCGATGATCAGCAACGCCATGCGGTTGGCATCGTCCAGAGAACACTTTATTCGTCTGATGGAACTCGAAGGATACGGTGTGACGTGGACGGATACACGCAAGAACATTACCTACACCACCCCTGATGGCAAACGCTGTCGGGACAGCAAATTACACTATGATAAGTTTTTAAAGGAGAATATGGAATATGAATTCATTTACCGATCGCAGATCACCGCAAGATTTTATAGCCAAAGCACAGGAAGACATCACGACCGCCGCGGCGGTACATCCGTGCGTCGCCGTGACCGAGAAGAACTGGAGCGCGATGATCAACGCACAGCAAGGACAGATTCAAATCCTCACGCAGATCCTCCACACACTGCCGACACTGGCGACACGCGACGAGATCAAGGCGCATATGGATACGAAGCTGACCGAATTGACAACGCACGTCGAACAGAGCAAGACCGCCACCGCAGATTTTCAGGAAGCGATGAAGGCGTCGGCAAAAACGGTCACGGATACGATTGCGGAGCTGACGGAGAATGCCGAGAAACAGGATGGGAAACGGAGCGAGGAGTTTTCGAAGAATCTCTCTTCGCTTCAGGAACAGGCACAATCGACTATGCGGCAGTTCACCAAACGGATGTTGCTGATAGCAATGATCCCGTCGGTGATCTTGTTGATATTGGAATTGGTGCGGCACGTCTTGTCGGTCGTCTCGGGCGGGTGATCGATGACGATCACCCGAAGGAAGATTGCACGACAAAACGATTCCCGCGTGAACGCAAGAAGAAACACGGCCCCACAATGGGAGGTATGTAAAGATGATAAAGATTAAAGTACACCCGTCCGTTGCATACGGCAACGGACAACAAACTATGCAATCCACCAAGTGGATGCAGTAAAGAAGGTAGATAGAGAAAACGCAAAAACGCTAACCGTCGCAGGCGATAGCGTATGCGAAAGAAAAATGCAAAACAAAAGCCGGAATACATTCACGATGAATGGAGCAATTTATCCGATCTGCTCGCAACCTTGATTGAGAAGTACGCGGCAGATTTGGATATCCCCCATCTGCCCGAACCAACGGTTGCCGCCGAGTCATTCGACGACAATTGTTAACGTTCTCTTACTATTGCGATATTCAATGGATATCAACAAGGTTGTGTGATATGTTGTGTGTGCGTCAAACACCACCCCTATCCCCCGCACCAAAGGCAATCCTTTGGTGTGGGGGATTCCCATAACAAGAAGGAGATGATGCCATGAAAAAAGACAATGTTAAAGTATATATTTACACACGAGTATCCACCACGATGCAAATCGAAGGATATTCCTTGGATGCTCAAAAAGCTCGTATGAAAGCATACGCCGCATTCAACGATTATGAAATTGTCGGCGAATACGAAGATGCCGGTAAATCGGGCAAATCCACCGAAGGCAGACTTGCCTTCAATCGTATGCTGGAAGACATCTGTGCCGACAAAGACGGCGTATCGTATGTGCTGGTGTTCAAGTTGTCCCGCTTCGGAAGAAACGCCGCCGATGTACTCTCCACTCTCCAAATAATGCAAGATCACGGTGTCAATCTGATCTGCGTGGAAGACGGTATTGATTCTTCCAAAGAAGCCGGTAAATTGATGATCTCGGTTCTGTCTGCCGTCGCTGAAATCGAGCGTGAAAACATCCGCGTTCAAACGATGGAAGGACGAATCCAAAAAGCGCGAGAAGGAAAATGGAACGGCGGCTTTGCCCCCTACGGATACAAACTGAAGAAAGGCAAGCTTATCATCAACGAAGACGAAGCACCCGCCATTCGCACCATATTCGACCTGTATGTAAACACAAGCAAAGGTGCCACCGGAATTGCTAAACAGCTCGAACTTCTCGGCATCGGAAAGATTCCCCGACAAAACGGCACCTGTCCTCTATTCAACGCTCAACTTATCCGAAGGATCCTTGAAAATCCCGTATATTGCGGCAAGATTGCTTACGGCAGACGAAAAACCGAAAAAGTACACGGCACACGAAATGAGTACCGCCTTGTAGAACAAGACGATTACTTATTGGTAGATGGTTTGCACGAAGCAATTGTGTCCGAAGAACTTTGGAATCAGGCACAAGCCAAATTGCGTTCGCAAGCCCGGAAATACGAACGGATCGACCGTGGTCAGGAATTCCGCACGCATCTGCTGACGGGTATTGTCAAATGCCCCATCTGCGGAGTCGGGATGTATGCCAACAAATGCATAAAGCGCAAACCGGACGGTACCAAATACAAAGACTTTTATTACTACGGATGCAAACACCGCAGTATGACACGCGGACATAAGTGTGATTACAAAAAGCAAATACACGAAGAACTGCTTGATGAGGCAGTTGCCGAAATTATCAAAAGTCTTGTCAGCACACCGCGGTTTGCCGCTATGATGCAACAAAAGATCAGCAAAAAGATCGACATCGATGCCATAGGCCAAGAAATCAGCGGTTATGAAAAACAACTCCGCCTTGCCCTGTCTGCCAAAGACCGACTGCTTGATGAAATCGACGAACTTGATCCGAGCGAAAAACATTACGCAAAACGCAAAAAAGACCTTGCCGATCGCCTTGATAAGATGTATGATAAGATAGAAGATTTTGAACAACAGCTTCAAACAGCCAGAGAGAAAAAGAAATCGGTGGAAGCCGAACAACTCACCACACAAAACCTCTATAAAGTCCTTCTCTGCTTCGACAGATTGTACGATCTTATGACCGAAATCGAAAAGCGACAGCTGCTCGAAACCATGGTTGAGGAAATTCAAGTCTTCGAAGAACGGCAACCAAACGGCCGTTGGCTCAAGTCCATCAAATTCAAGCTACCGATCATCGAGGAAGACCTGAATTTCGGTTTGGACGGAAAATCGAATGTCGAATGTGTCGCGCGGCTTACACGGAATTAACTCTACAAAAAGGCGGTATAGTATATGCTTTGTCCTCATGCGAAAAAATGCAGCGGATGTCAATTACAGAATATGGACTACGACGAGCAACTGTCCTTCAAACAGGCAAAACTCGTCAGGCTTCTCGGACGATTCACCTTCCTTGACGAGATCATCGGCATGGATAACCCGTTCCATTACCGAAACAAAGTGCAAGCGGCATTCGGGTTTCGTCACGGGCGCGTGATTTCGGGCGTGTATCAATCGGCGACAGGCAACATCATTCCCGTGGATTCGTGTCTGTTGGAAGATCAAAACGCCGACAAGATCATCGTCAGCATCCGCAAGTTGTGCGAAAAACTCAATATTCACGCATACGACAACCGTTCTGGTCGCGGATTTTTGCGCCATGTACTCGTGAGAACTGCGAAAAACGGCGAAACGATGGTGGTACTCGTTACGACGAAGGGCGATTTCCCCTGCCGCAGTGTGTTTGTCAAAAAACTCGTTCAGCTCCACCCCGAGATCACTACGGTTGTGCGCAACATCAACAATACCGACAAAGGACTGATGCTCGGCGATCAGAGCGAAGTGTACTACGGCGACGGATATATTACAGACACGGTTTGCGATCTTCATTTCCGCATCAGTCCAAAGTCCTTCTTTCAGGTCAATCGCGTGCAGACCGAGGTGCTGTACAAAAAAGCGGTCGAGTTCGCTCGTCTCAAAGGCAACGAACGCGTGCTGGATGCATACTGCGGCACAGGCACAATCGGTATGATCATGGCGCGACACGCCAAGGATGTGATCGGCGTGGAGTCGAACCGCGACGCCGTGCGCGATGCCATCGCCAATGCTCAGGCAAACGGTATTAAAAATATCCGCTTTGTCGCCGCCGACGCAGGTGCTTTTATGGACAATCTGGCAAAGAACGGTGAACACATCGATGTCGTGATCACCGACCCGCCCCGCGCCGGATGCAGTCCGAAATTCTTAAAAAGCCTGATCTCGCTCGCACCCGAGCGAGTGGTATACATCTCCTGCAACCCCGAGACACTGGCACGCGATCTGCATACCCTGCGCATCGGCGGGTATAAAGTGAAAAAGATTCAACCTGTGGATATGTTCCCCTTTACGGCGCATTGTGAATGTGCGGTGGAACTGCGGCGGGTGAAGTAAGTTTATAATAAAGTCTCTTGTCCCCCCGTCTAAAAGGGGGCGACTTGGGGATTCCGGCGCGCAGAGGGCTGCGCGCCCTACGATGTTACCACTGGACTATGTTCTCCCGCGACTTCAGCTCAAAAGAAAGAGAGGTTGCTTATGAAACTGATCCGCAATTTCACCTCGACAGGAATCGCGTCGCTGGTCGGCGGCACATTGTGCATCCTGCCGGTCATCAACGGCTTGATCCACGCGATCGACTCTGTCATTCACGGCGACTTTGAAGCCGCGGGCGCTGCGGCGCTTGGCATGGTGGTGTTTGCCGCGTTTTCGGCGCTGTTCTTCTTCACTGCCAATCGGTTGATGTGCTCCGTGTGGCGCGAGGATGACCACATCTGCCGCGTCGGCTTGTTCGGTGGGTTTTACAAAGAAGTTGCCGTCAAGGATATTCAACGGGTCGTTATTCGTCAGATGTACAGAGAATGTGATTTTATTTGTTTGGTGGATAACAGCGAATATGAATTTGACCGCGCCCGCAAAGACAGCTTTATCTGCTTTCCCCACACCGAGGAGGGACTTGCGTTTTTGCAGTCGTTCTGGGATAAGGATGCAGACAGCTATCAACCATAATACTTTACGGCGCGCAGAGGAACCGCGTAGCGAGCGCCGCCTGCGGTGGATGCAGCGAGGTTTTCGTAGAGAGTGATGCAGACAACACTCAAAAAGCATAAAACAGCCTTTGCGGAAAAATATTCCGCAAAGGCTGTTTTATCTTTCTGTTTATATTGGTTTGTCACTGCTTTGATATAAATTGCGAATAATGTCGTCAATCTCCGGTTCTTTGATGGTGATATCGGCAATTTTGTGCTGTGCCATAATTTCAGTGATGATAACAGCAGATGTTGTTTTGGTCGGATCGTAGGTAATGGTAGCGTGATCTGCTTCCCATTTCACTGTTTCGGCGTCGTCAATGGTAAATACCGTCGGCGCATGATCGAACACAACCTCAATAATATTGTTTCCTCGGAAGGTGTGCTTGACCTCATCTGTCGGTCTGTCAATAATGATTTTGCCTTTGTCGATCATGATGATACGCTCACAGATTTCCTCGATATCCTTCATATCGTGTGTTGTCAGAATGACCGTTACGCCTTTCTGTTTGTTGATATCACGGATCATTTCACGAATCTGCTTTTTCACCACCACATCAAGCCCGATGGTCGGCTCATCAAGAAACAGGATCTTCGGATCATGTAAAAGCGAAGCGCAAAGGTCGGCACGCATACGCTGACCGAGGCTCAGCTGCCGAACGGGCTGTTTGATAAACTCCTCTACACCGAGAAGCGAGCCATATGTTTTGACATTTTCTTCATACACTTTATCGGGGATCTTATAAATCTTTTTGAGTAATTTGAATGTATCTTCTACGGGAAGATCCCACCACAGCTGAGAACGCTGTCCAAATAATACGCCAATCTGCGCCGCTATCGTTTTACGATGTTGATGAGGAACCTTACCGAGAACACGCACCTCTCCTAAAGTCGGCACCAAAATACCTGTCATCATTTTAATGGTGGTGGATTTTCCTGCACCGTTCGGCCCGATGAAGCCAACAAGCTCGCCCGCTTTGATCGAAAAGCTCACATCGTTTACCGCCTCAACGGTTGTGTACTGGCGATGAAACATGTATTTCAGAAAACTGCCGTCGCGTTTTGCCACCTTGAACCGGCGATGCACATTCTGTAGTTCAATGATATTCATAAAGGATATCCCTCCTTTTTACGAGCCGGCACCACTGTATTTGCGAAGCCCCTTATTAAATACAAACAGCGACAACAGCAAAAACAGCACGCCGATCACCGGCGACAGCCAACCGAGAATCATATCTGTTACCGATTCCGTTTTATCAAGCAAAATCAGCGCAGGGTAATAGTTAATAAATGCCCACGGGAAAATATAGGTAAGCATTAACTGAATCCACTTCGGAAAAATGGTCAATGGATACTGTGTGATCGTGCGAAAATCATAGTAGAAGATACGACCGATTTCAGTGGAACGCTGAGTCCAAAAGCTGAGCGATCCGATTAGGATCATCGCCGCCGCTTGGATGAGTACACCGCCGATGATACTGACAATCAGATACAGCGCCCAAAGCGGCGTGAGTGTATCGATTTTTGTAACAATAGCAACCGTTAGAAAAATGATCGTGACCAAGATCTGTCCGAGAAATGTGTCGCCGAACCGTTGAAAGATCATTTGCCGAAGAACACCGAGCGGACGCGTTAAATACATATCCAGATTGCCGCTTGTGATGATGCCACCCAAATGATATACCGTATACCATATCAGCGTTCCCGATATAGCATAGGTCAACAGCGACAGCCCGTATAAAATGGATAAATCGGAAAAATCCCAACCGTCCACATTACCGATACCGTTAATCAGTACCCAGTAAGTTGCATATGTGACAAAATAGCAGTAGAAATTCGCAAACATACCAAAGAAGAATCCTGCCCGGTATTCTGCACGGGATTTAAAGAAGGTTTTGATATACAGCCAATAGGTGCTGAAAAATTCACGCATATCGATCAACCTCCTTGCACAATGCATTTGTTGATCGACCGCTTATATGTCAGCAACAATACTGTTCCTAAGGCGGTCAGCCAAATACACAGAATGATAAAGTTTTGTAAAATCTCGCTCCAGCCGATCTCCCCGATCAACAATTCAATAGGAAATGAATACATAAAGCGAAACGGCAAAATGTTTGCGATCGTCCCAAGCCAATTCGGAAACAAAGCAAGCGGAATAAACGATCCCGAAAGCAACCGTATGGTATCGTTCATCAAGCGGTTGAACGGCCATACCTCAAAAAAGGTGAAGGCCATAAACCCGATCAGTGAATATATGACGATGTACAGGAAATGGCTGAGCATCACCGCGAACACAGCACATACTACATGACCTGCGGAATTGAACTGTGCATTTCGGATCAGCTCAGGCAAAAACACCAGCACGACCGGAATGCCTCTGAGCAAGATCGACGAGCATATCGCACCAAGCAAACGGTTGTATTCAATAGCAAGAAAATTTACGGGACGGATCAAATCCAGAGCGAAATCACCGCTATGCACTTTTCCTGCAATGGCATCACTCATACCACCCGAATAAAACATGCCGATGATTTGAGAGAGGATGACATATGTGATCATATAGTGAATCTGATCGGTGTCGTGCTGATACACAAATGTCCACAGTGCCATAGAGATCAGCATCCATATAATCGATCCAATGATACTGAAGATCACGCTGGAGCGATACACGATGGAGTTTTTGAAGGAAATGAGGAAATAACTCAAACGAATCGCCTCCCGAAAGTTTGTAAAACCATTTTACCACACATGATGTAAAAAGTAAACCAACCGATGGTTGCATATCAACATCATTTATACACGATAATATCACCTCACATCCCCGTCGTCAATGAACGATCATATCAAAGCAAAAGACCTCCGTGCAGAAAACTGCGCGGAGGTCTTTTGCTTCATTTCTTCAGTTCCCGTACCATACGGGTGAGTTGGATGAGTGCTGTGGGGGCAAAGCTGAGTCCGAGGATTATGAGTGCTTGCTGTGCCGTGATGGCGGTAACGGCAAAGATGCCGTGCAGGAACGGCAGGAACAGAACAGCGCTGAGAAGCAACACACCTGCGGCAAACGCGGCGATGCTCCAGAAATTGCCCTTGATACCAAGCGCGGCGAGCGAGCGGTCGCTGCGACAGTTGAAGCCATGGAACAGGCGCGCAAGCGTCAAAGTGGCGAACGCCATTGTCGAAGCGGTCGCGGCATCCACACGACTGCCGAGCAGGAACGCGATCATCGTCACAGCGGCGATCAGCACACCGTAACACACCAGATTGAGGGCAAATTTTTTCGTGAAGATGCCCTCGCTTGCGGGACGCGGTTTGTTTTTGAGAAGCGCGCGATCAGACGGCTCCATACCGATCGCCAGTGCAGGCAACGAATCGGTCAGCAGGTTGATAAACAGCAGATGCACCGGCTCAAACGGCGTCGTCAGCGCGGCAAGCGTGCAGATAAGCACCACCAGAATTCCCGCAAGGTTGCCCGACAGCAGGAACTGAATGGCATTTAAAATATTGCGGTAGACATTTCTGCCGCCCTCGACTGCTTTGATGATGGTAGCGAAGTTGTCGTCGCTGAGAATCATCGACGCGGCATCTTTGGATACCTCCGTACCCGTGATGCCCATGGCAACGCCGATATCCGCTTTTTTGAGTGCGGGGGCATCGTTGACACCGTCACCCGTCATCGCGACAATATGCCCGCGGCGCTGCCACGCGTCGACAATGCGGATCTTATTCTCGGGCGATACACGGGCATAGACGGCGATCTTTTCGAGATGCTCGTCGAGCTCCGCGTCGGTCATCGCATCCAGCTGAGGACCCGTGACGGCCAGATCGTCGTCGGTGCAAATACCGATCTGCTTAGCGATTGCCTTGGCGGTGACCTTGTGGTCGCCCGTGATCATAATGGGTTTGATGCCTGCCGAGATCGCATCGGCAACGGCGCCGATGGATTCGGGACGAGGCGGATCGACCATTGAGGCGAGACCAAGGAAAATGAGATCTTGTTCATCTGCCGCGGTGATTGCGCCTGTTTGCTCTTTGCAGGCAAAGCACAGCACACGCAGTCCGTTTTCGGAAAACGCATCGTTTTGCGCCATAACGGCGGCGCGGTCGGTATCAGTGATAGGACGCACCTTGTCACCGACAGCGATCGCGGTGCAACGGGCAAGCAACACATCGGGAGCGCCTTTTGTGAACATCAGCGGGCGCCCCTTGATCTCGCACACACAGCTCATCAGCTTGCGGTCGGAGTCAAACGGCAACTCAGACAATCGCGGGTGCTGACGACGGAGTGCTTCGACTGTGCCGCCGAGGCGCTGAACACCCGCTTTTTCCGCCATTGTCACAAGGCACGCTTCGGTGGGATCACCGATGATCTTGTCGCCATCCACGGCGGCATCGTTATCCAGCACCGCGGTGTACAAAAGAAGCACCTGCGCGGGGCTGTTTAAATCGAGCTCGGCAGGCTCCATACAGCGGCCGTCCGCATAGACCTCGCGCACCGTCATTTTGTTCTGGGTGAGCGTTCCTGTTTTATCCGAACAGATGACCGACACACATCCGAGGCTTTCCACCGCTTTGAGTTCCTTCATAATGGCGTTGTCCTGTGCCATTTTGCGCGTGCCCATTGCCTGCACGATGGTGACAATGGAGCTGAGCGCTTCGGGAATGGCGGCAACCGCCAAAGCAACGGCAAACATCAGTGAATCGAGTATCTCCTGCCCCTGCCACAGACGCAGACCGAACACCACCGCACAGATCGCCATAATCGCGATAGCGAGCTTTTTGCTGAAATTGTCAAGGCTGACCTGCAACGGGGTTTTCTTTTCCTTCGTTTCATTCATCAGCTCGGCGATATGCCCCATCTCGGTGTGCATACCCGTTGCGGTGACAAGCACTGTGGCGCGGCCGTAGGTAACAAGCGTGCCGGAATACACCATATTGACACGGTCACCGAGCGGCACTTCCTGAGCGATATCGTCGGTGGCTTTATCCACATTGGTCGACTCGCCCGTCAGCGAGCTTTCGTTGACCTGCAACGATGCGTGTTCAAGGATGCGTCCGTCGGCGGCAATCAGATCTCCCGCCTCCAGCAACAGCAAGTCACCCTTGACGACTTCGACAGACGGGATCTCGCGCTTGACGCCGTCGCGAAGCACCTTTGCCTGCGGCGAGGACAGCGCTTTGAGGGCATCCAGCGATTTCTGCGCTTTGACATACTGCACCGTGCCGAGCACAGCATTGAGCAGAATGACGGCGAGAATGACGACGGTGCTTTCCACATTGCCCGACAGCATCGAGACGATTGCCGCGACAATCAGAATGACGACAAGCAGGTCGGCAAACTGACTCAAAAAGACTGACAGGATGCTTTTTTTCTTGCCCTCGGCAAGCGCGTTGGCGCCGTGCTCCCTGAGCAGTTGAGCGGCTTTTTCCGAGGACAGTCCTTGCGAAAGGTCGACGCTCTTCAAGAGCTCTTCGCGCGGTTGTTGATAGGTTGGTTTCATGGGCATTTACTCCTTTCAATGTCCTCAGTATATGCAAAAAAACAAGACTTCTTGCATACACCGAGTGTACACAAAAAGTCTTGTTCAACATCCTTGAGGTTGCCCGACACCCGGAGCTTTTGGCTCGTGATGACGAATGACGGGACACGCCAAAGCGGCGTGCAACTACTCCCTTTTTGATTATAGTATCAGTATATCACGGTTTCCCGAAAAGTAAACCACCAATTTGTAAATTATTTCGCAAACTTCTCTACAAATTCGTTTACAAGTCCGTACTGATCTTCCCAGATTTCAATGAAGTTGTGAGCAACACTCAACAGCCACGCCCCGACAAGAACACCGACAAACGCCACACCGATTTCAAACAGGAAGCCTTTTTTCACGAACGGTTTTCGGCGGGCGTGGGCATAGAAAATCAGCACCACGGTAGCAAAAACATAAAACACCACCGCCCCGAGTGCGCCGCAAAAATCTTCCAACGGATACCGCAAATAGCTGGTCGGAAAATTCACGGTATAGGCAAAACACGCCAGCGATACACCCGTCAGCTCACCGCATAATGCCGATAAGGTGAGCGTTTTCGGAGAAACGCTTTGCGCGAGTGTGTGGGTGTGCAGGGATTTCCCGTACGCTTGCACGATGCAGACGATGCCGTAGATCACAAGCGGTGCCGACATCACAAACATATAGACAAGCCAGAATGCGTCCGTCGATACATAAAATGTGCCGATGTAAAACCCGTATAAGCTTGCTCGAAAAATTGTAAGCGTCTCCCGGAGCACAAACGGTGAAAAGGCAAACAGTCCGAGCAGGATCATACCGATGCCGTACATAATCCAGAGGTCTTTCTTTACTGACTTTTTCATGGCGTCACGCCCTTTCTTTATTCCCACTATACACGACATCCTCGCAAAAAGCAAGAGCCGCAACACCAATAAAGCATTTTCCCCATTGGTGTCGGCAGCATTGACAAACGCACCCGGTTGCAATATGATTAAGCGTAGTGAGGTGATGACAGTGAAGGAACATCCGGTTGTTCTTTGTATTGACGATCATATTGACGATCTGGCGCCGCATCTGACGGCTCTGGAGCAAACGCTGCATGCCGAAATCTGCATCGCCCAGACCGCGCAGGATGCCGAACACCTCCTGCAAACGCATACGGTCGGTCTCTTTATATTGGATATTGAGCTTTCCAGGCAGGACGGCTCAAGCATCCGCTTTGCGCAACGATTGCGACTGGAAGACTGCTATCGGCAGACACCCGTTTTATTTATCAGTATGTATTCGCATTATTCGCGGTTCGTTCTCTCCTCTGTTCCCCACAGCACCTTTTTGCCAAAGCCCTTCTCCGCCGAGGCGCTGATCGCCAAAGCGGGACTTTTGCTGGGGATCACAGGATATGCCGAGCAAGCCTACGGACAGGCGCGGCTGACCATCCCTGCGCGTGACGGCTATGTGGAGGTGGATGCGTACCGTGTGAGCTGTATCGAGCTGATCCGCTCAGAGCTGACCGTGCATTACACCGACGGTCAGATAATGACGCTTAAAAGCAATCACGGCTGCTTCAAAGCATTGCTCAGCGAGATCGACAACGCAGGGTTATCGCATTTGCGGCAGATCTACCGTTCGGTTATTATCAATGTGCATCAGATCAGGCAACTGACGATGCAGAAAAACAGCGGTGAAGTGCTGTTGTTTTACGACGATATCCCCAAACCCGTCGGCAACCGCTACCGCGAGCAACTGACAGAATTTTTAGGTAAGGAGTGATCGGTGATGGTGTCTGTTTCGATGATGACCTCTCTGCTCTATTGTCTGACGGAAAGCGTGATCCTGCTGGCACTCTGGAACATCTTTTGCAATATGTGGGTGCCTTTCAAAAAGCAAGCGCTTGTAGGCATATTTCACACCACGGTGATGTTGTGCCGCTCTCTCATGATCCAACTTATGGCTACCTCCGGCTCGGTGAGCAATTCGGTTTTTTCGGAATTGATGAGCGACTTTTACTTCGAAATGTGGGAGACATTTTCCGTATCTGCCTTCAATCTGTTTGATATGTTCCTGTTCGGACTGATCGTCTTTATCGGGTTTCGGGAGCTTTCCGCAACCGACCGACTGTGGACAGCACTATACGCCTATACCGCCGAGCAACTGCTGAAAGTCGTTTTCGGACTGGTCTTACCAATGGGAACGCCGACGCTCTTTATTATGTATGTTCCTCTTGCCGTTGTTTTGCCGCTGCTGGCGTATGTCGCAAGGCGTTGCCGCGTTCCGCATTGGGTGCAGCAACAAACCCTGACCCTGCGTATTCTCTGCGGTGCTATCATATTGCCGTTTATGCTCATCACCTTGTTCGCCTTTGCCGCAACTCTGCTTGAAGCGTTTCGCCTGACGGGAAGTGAATCTGTCGTATTTCTGCTCCCCTATGCCGTCATCTTGCCCGGTATTGCGGCAATCGGTATCCTTGCGTGGGTCATCCACAACGATCAGGAACGGGCCAGACGCCGCCACACAGCAGACCGTATGACCGATCTCAACCGCTTTATTGACGAAAGCCGCCAGAACACCCACGACTTCAACAAACACATCCGCTATCTGCGCAACGCCGTGAATGTATACAGCGAACAACGGGATTTTGATGGGTTGATCAAGGATGTCAACGCGTATTGCGAGGAGTTACTGGAACGGTCGGAAAAAGACGAGATTCTGTTGCATCTGGACGATCCCGTTCTGCGCGTGCTGTTGTACGGTCGTCGCGCGCAGGCGAGTGCCGCAGGAATTCCGTTTATTCTCGATGCCACGCCGTTATTACCCCATTTCCCCGTCAAAAACTACGAACTGGTGGAAATGGTCGACAATCTGATGAATAACGCCTTTGACGGTGTGGACATGGCGCAAGGAGAACGGTTCATCCGCGTAATCCTCTCGTGCGAGAAAGAGACCGATGCCGCGTACCGTCATATGTTATGCATCCAAAACCCTTGCTCGCCGCCGAATATGAACGAGTTGCTCAGCGGTAAACGCTATACCACCAAAAGCGGTGCGCACCAAGGTGTGGGACTGGCAAAGGTCAACCGTCTGACGGCAACCACAGGCGGCAAACTGATCCTTGGATATGAGGATGGGATATTCTCCGCTAAAATCGTGTATATAGAATAGGAAAAGCCGCAGTTTGAAAACTGCGGCTTTTTCTTTTGAATCAATACAGATAATTCCAGATATAATCCGTGCGATGAAGTCCGTCGCTGTATTTGTTCGCACCCGATTCAAACAGAACACACACAGCACCGTCACCGCTCAGGGTAATGCCCTCCGCCATCGGGATGGCTTTGACCTGTTTTGCGGAATTTTTCAGCACAAAGCACTTGACAGCGGTGTTATTCAGCGTGATTGTCGTATCCGCTTTGCCGTTCAGGTTGACGGTATACAGCGCAAGCGACGAATCGTTCTTTCGACCCCACGAATGGCTGAGAATCACGGTGTTTGTTTTGGTGTCAAATGCCATACCCTGCACCTTTTGCGGTGCCGCCATCAGGACATCAGGCGTCGGGTAGGTTTGTCCGCTTGCGGGTACAAGACGGTTATTGCCAAGGGCGCTCAGATCATAGCCCGCGATATAGCAGCCGTAATCCGAGGTGGTGAAGTTCAGAATGCGCATCAGGTCATATCCGCCGCTCGGCAGATAGAAATTGCCCATCCACAACCAGCCGTCATAGAAGCTTAAAAAGCTTGTTGCAACGGGTACTTCATAGAAAGTGTTAATAATGACTTTTTGTGTACCCTTCGTTACCAGCGAGCCGAGCGGAATGGCGGCGACGCGATACGCACCATCCCCGTCATACGAAACGAACAATGTGGTATCCGTCACAGCGAGACCGCCGAGATGCTTTGTGCACGGCGAACCGTCGGCATTGTACAGCACATATTCCGCACAGAGCTGTCCGGCAGCGTCATACACCAGAATTGCCGAATTGCCGCCGTCACTCGCATACGCCGACATATACAGCAGATCGGTTTTGTGACTTTGCGCCAAACCCTGCGGCACAAGGTTCTTTGTCAGTCCTGCGACCGTTGCACCGCGCGTGGACGCCTTCAGGAAGGCATCGTACTTGGTTTCGGAGAGGTATGTCTCTGTTTGCACCACCCGCTCCTGCGCAAACTGCATAGACGGCGGATTCAGCGACGATTGCAAGAGCAGTCGCGCATCGTTGGTGTTGACCGTCTGATCGGTCAGCAGATCTGCGGCGGCTTGTTGCGCTTTGCCGAACACGGACGGATCAATACAATATTTCAGCAAGGCGCGCACATCGGAAGTTGAGGTTGTGCCGCTGGCATCCACATCACCGCGCACAACGGCTGTGTAGGAAGTGGTCTGCTTGCCGTTGTTCAGCGTGATGGTATCACCTGTACCGATATACGCAGACGAGCTGTTCTTTTTATCCACCGAGGTCTTCACGGTATCAAACTGCAGGCGGGCATTGGCGCAAAACGATTCCACCGTTGTTCCTGCAGGAATCGCTTTGATCATCGTTCCATCCATCTGATAGACCGTGTCGGGGTATGCGCGGGAAAACGCTTTACCGTCGGTCATCGCACATGTTTCCACCGTGAGAGTACCGGGGGCGCGCAGGATGAAGATGATGGAGCGGATCGCCGCATCGGCCGGCAACGCGTCACCGTTCCAGGTGTAGGCACCTGTAATGGAAAACGCTTCCTCATGACGGCCTGCGGGAAGCGGCTGTGAAGCGCCGTTGTTCCCCTCAAACTCATAGCAGAAGTTCGCCGAGGCATAGATCCATTTGTTGTAGGTTTTGTCGTAAAACACGATATCAAACGGCACATCGGCTTGCACAGTACCTTCCCAGTACGGATAGGCATTCAAATTCGCCGCGGAATTTGCCACCAGACTGACCTCCTGATCGGCGGCGGTTGCCGTGATGGTCAAAGCACCGTTTTTAAGCTGTGCCGTTGCGCCGACACATGACAGGGTGCTTTGGCGCAGAAAATCCACGCCGTTTGCCGCCGCGACAGGCAACACCGCGCCGACAACAAGCAAGGATATCAGCATCGATATACAAATCAAAACGGATAGCAAGCGTTTCATCCAACCACTCCTTTTCCTATATGTGCCGATTACAGTTGATCGTTAGGAGCATTATAGCGCGAGCAGACGATGGTAAGATTGCCGTTGCGGCAACGGATATCGTCGATCATCGCTTTTTCCTGCTTTTCGTCCTTAAGAACCACGATATAGCTCACCTCAAACATACTGCCGAGGTTGGTGGTCTTGACACGGTCGATCGTATGCGAGGTGGTGTAAGTCTCGAAAATATCGTCAAACACACCGATGTAATCCAGATCCTCGGGCATCACGATGCGAAGCAGTTTTTCCTGCTTTTGTCCGAAGGAGGTGGGCACTTTGCTCAGGAGCAACAGCACAAGGCTGATGCCGATTGCGACAATCGCCGCGATGGCGATATACCCCATTGCCGTGGCAAGACCGATCGACATTGCCAGAAAAATGTAGGAAATCTCGCGCGCACTGCCGGGAACAGAGCGAAAACGCACCAGACTGAACGCGCCCATCACCGCAACGCCCGCACCGACATTGCCGTTGACCATCATAATCACCGTCTGGACAATCATAGGAAGCACCAGCAACGATACCGCCAGATGCTTGGAGGCACGACCTCCGAACCAATAGCTGACGGCGATAATCAGACCCAGCAACAACGATGCGCCGAGCGTGGTAAACAGCTGGATATCGGTCATATTGGTCACATTACCCGTGACCGAATCAAAGGTAAACACACTTTCAAACATTTAACATTCCTCCTTTTTATGATCGCGGGCATACACCTTGCCGTATTTGGAAAACGAATTCGGGTAGATGGCGAGTCGCGTCAGGGCATCGCTCAGCCACAACGGGACAGCACCCGGAGCTTTGAGCTCCATCAGCCACTGATCGGGCGTGAGCAATTGCTCACCGCTCGGCGGGATCGCCAGATCCAGATCGTAAGTACGGCTTTGGATGTTGCGGTCGAAGGTCACGCGAAGCCCTTTTTCCTCCCCGATGCCGCAAAGCGCGATGCGGTCATAGGACAAATAAAGCTTGGGTATCGCTTTATAAAACCTGATAAAATAATCGATCTCACGGAAGATCTGCCCCGTTTCAGAAGGCGGAATCCCGTTATATAGATACGCCTTGACCTCCCCGTAGGGAAGCACGATGCGGCGCTTATAGACAACACCTTTATATTTCTTTTTGATCTCAAGAAACACCTTGTCGTCATCCGTGACAACACCGTAAGAGCGCAAGCGCAATTTTTCCTTGTATTGGGGTTTCTCGATGGAACGGCGGATCAAATCGTTGTGTTCCGTATCGAAATAGAGGTTGCACACCGTGTACTGTTTGTACTTATCCGCCGTCATATGCTCATCAAGCACTTCCCGAAGTGCGGTATATTGTGCGGTGGTGAGCAGATATTTTTTCTCGGAACGCTGAAATGTCAATCCCTTTGCCACGGTGTCCCCTCCTTTCTCCATACATGCTGTGCGATGATTTTGTAAAGAGTCAAGCGCAACCAAGGCGGTCGCCCGTTGCGACCGCCTTGGTTATCACACATTATCCTTTCAGCAAAGCGCGGTACATACGGATGTACTCATTGGCAGAGCGACCCCAGCTGAAGTCGGTCTCCATGGCACGCTTGACGAGAATCGGCCAGTCGTTCTTGTTGGCATACGCGCCCAAAGCACGGCTGATCGCGCCGTACATATCGTCGGCGTTGTAGGATTGGAAGGTGAAGCCAAAGCCGCCTTCTTCACCGCAGTCCACGATGCTGTCCTTCAGACCGCCCGTAGCACGGACAACGGGCAGTGTGCCGTAACGGCACGCGACCATCTGCGACAGACCGCAGGGCTCACTCTTGGACGGCATCAGGAAAATATCCGAGCCGGCATAGATCTTGCGGGCAAGCTCCGGCACGAAGCCCGAGCAATAGCAGAACTTCTCGGGATATGCCGCTTGCATCTCGCGGAAGAAGTTCTCATACACCCACTCGCCCGAGCCGAGCACGACCATCTGGACATCCTCCTGCAGCAGGCGGTTCATCACATATTGCACAAGGTCAAGACCCTTGTGCGACACCAGACGGGTGACCATCGAGATCATCGGTACATCGGCACGCACAGGCAGGCACAGACGCTCTTGCAAAGCTTTCTTATTCTTTGCCTTGCCCTTCATATCGTCAACGCTGTAATTGGCAAACACATTCGGGTCGGTCGCGGGATCGTAGCCGACAACATCAATGCCGTTGAGGATGCCCGTGAGCTTCCACTGACGCGCCTTGAGGATGCTGTCCATATGGTGCGAGAACCACGGATCGAGGATCTCCTGTGCATAGGTCGGGCTGACCGTCGTGACGCGGTGTGCCGACTCGATAGCACCCTTCATCAGGTTGATGTCGCCGTCCTGCTCCACAAGAGAAGACGCCCACTGCGGCAGACCGAACACATCCTCGAGAATTTCCATGCCGTACTGACCCTGATACTGAATGTTGTGGATTGTGAACACCGTTTTGATGTTCTCGTATCCGGGCTGGTTGGCATAGAACAGGTTGTAATAGATCGGCACAAGCGCCGTCTGCCAGTCGTTGGCATTGATAACATCGGGTTTGAAGTCGATGTGCTTGAGAAGTTCCAGCACGGCACGCGAGAAGAACGCAAAGCGCTCTGCATCATCATAATGACCGTACAGACCCTCACGCTTAAAATAATACTGGTTGTCGATCAGATAGTAGATGACACCGTCGAGTTTTGCCTCGAACACGCCGCAATACTGACGGCGCCATGCCACGGGCACGGAGGTGCTGAACAGGAATGTCATCTTATCGCGAAGCTGCTGGGGTACGCAATCATACAGCGGCATCACGACGCGGCAACCGATCAGGCGCTGGCGCATTGCACGCGGCAACGAGCCCGCCACATCGGCAAGTCCGCCCGAAGCGGCAAACGGCAACGCTTCGCTGGCAGCATATAATACTTTCATAGTTTTATACTCCTTTTCGCAATCACATATTCCGTGATTACACAATGGCGTTTTTCTCAATGAAGATCGGGAAGCTCTCAAAGCCCTTGAGCGAGCGATGATCCTTCACGAGCACATTTTTATCAAGAATGACGCTGTCGAGATTGGTACCGCCGAAGACAACCGCGCCCTGCATCACGATGCAGTTTTCCACCACAGCACCCTCGGCAATCTTGACATTGCGGAAGATGATGGAGTTTTTGACCGTGCCGTCGACCTGTGATCCGTCGGCCACAAGCGAATTGGTGACCTTCGACTCAAGACCGTACATCGCCGGGCAGCAATCGCGGACTTTCGTATAAATCTGACGGTCAGCGCGGAACAGCGCTTCGCGCTTAGCGGTATCGAGCATTGCCATATTGGCGGCGTAGAAGCTGGCAAGCGACGAAATGACAAGCGCCTGCTCGGTCACTTCATAGCCGTAAATGTTCAGTTCCTCCACATAGCGTTGCAGGATGTCACGCTCGAAATGCATAAGGTTGCGGCTGACAGCCGTCTTGACCAGCGACATAAGCAGATCGCGGCGCAGGACATACAGACCGATACCGAACTGACCGACGCCTTCGGGACGGTCAACGATTGCGATATCGTTGATGCGGCCGGTGGCATCCAGCTGCACGGTCATCGTATTGTTCATGCGGGGCAGATCGCCCTTGAGGTAGCCGACAGTGATATCGGCACCCGACGCAATGTGCGTTTTGATCAGCTTGCTGTAATCGATGTTGGCAACCACATGGCAATCGGACATCACCACATAATCTTCCTTGGCTTTGCCGAGGAATGCCTCCATACCCGCAAGGCTCGCCACACGGCCCGAGTAGCTTTCATCCGAGGTGCCGAACGGCGGCAGGATGTACAGACCGTCGTTTTTACGGGACAGATCCCATGCTTTACCGGAACCAAGGTGATCCATCAGCGACTGGTAGTTGCTTTTGGTGACAACACCGACCTTGGCAACGCCTGCATTGACCATATTGGAAAGGGTGAAATCGATCAGGCGGTAGCGGCCTGCAAACGGCACCGAACCGAGTGCGCGGACGGATGTGAGATCACGCAGCGCCTCCTCATGCATACTGGGGAAGATCAAGCCGAGAACATTGGTTTTACGCATGATCACTCATCTCCTTTCACATCAGCATCGATCATAGCCTTTGCCTTGACCGTAGCACCGGGGTAAACCTTGACGCCCTTGGCGACAACGGCAACGCCCCAATCTTTCATATCTGCCATATCCTCGGGACGCTCACCGACAACGGCGCCTTCGCCGATCTCGACATTTTCCGCGACAATGGCGTATTGCACGCGGGCGTTTTTGCCGATATGTGCGCCCGGCATCAGGATGGAGTCATAGATCACCGCACCCTCTTCCACGGTCACGCCCGGGAACAGCACGGAGAACTCAACCTCACCGGCGACATTACAGCCTTCGGAGATGGAGCTGTTCTGCACCTTGGCACCGTCCGCGATATAGTGCGGCGGCAGACCTGCGTTGCGGGAGTAGATGCGCCACTCATGATCGGACAGATCCAGCGGCACTTTCGGATTGAGGATATCCATATTGGCTTCCCACAAGCTGTCGATGGTACCGACATCCTTCCAGTAGCCTTCAAAGCGATACGCAAACATACGCTCGCCCGCATTGAGCATCGCGGGAAGCACATTCTTACCGAAGTCGTTTTCGGAATCGGGGTTCGCCTCGTCCTCGATGAGATACTTTCTCATCTTCTTCCAGTTGAACACATAAATACCCATCGACGCGAGATTGCTCTTCGGTACAGCGGGCTTCTCGTCAAACTCGTAGATCGAGTCATCGGGGTTGCAGTTGAGGATGCCGAAACGGCTTGCCTCTTCCATCTCGACTTCGATGACGGCGATGGTGCAGTCCGCATTGTTGGCGCGGTGCGCCTCGATCATCTTGGAATAGTCCATCTTGTAGATATGGTCGCCCGAAAGAACCAGCACATATTCGGGGTCATAACGCTCGATGAACGCGATGTTCTGATAGATTGCATTGGCGGTACCCTTATACCAGTCCGCACCCTTGTTGCGCTGATACGGCGGCAACACATGGACACCTGCACCGCTGCGGTCCAGATCCCACGGCATACCCGAGCCGATGTACTCATTGAGTTCAAGCGGCTGATACTGCGTCAGCACACCGACGGTCTCGATGCCCGAGTTGATGCAGTTGGAAAGCGGAAAATCGATAATGCGATACTTGCCGCCGTAAGGCACGGCAGGCTTGGCGATGTTGCTGGTCAGCGCGTACAGACGACTGCCTTGTCCGCCTGCAAGCAACATAGCTACACATTCTTGTTTACGAAACATGGTTTATCATTTCTCCTTTCGGTTCTGAGTCTTTTTGGTTGCCGCCTTTTTACGGACGAGCGGCTTTTTTTCCTTCTCAAGCTGGATGTACAGCACAGAAAGCGGCGGGACAGTCAGCTCGATCGACTGCTTGAAGCCGTGCATCGGCTCAAGATCCGATTCGACCTTGCCGTTGACAACGCCCGTGCCGCCGAATTCGACCGCGTCGGTGGTGAACGCCTCACGGTAAATACCGTAGGTCGGCACGCCGATGCGATAATGCTCACGCTTGACGGGGTTGAAGTTGCACAGCACGATGGTCTCTTTGCCGTTTCGGTCGATACGGCGGAACACAATGATGCTTTGCGTGTAGTCATCGTGTGCGATCCACGAGAAGCCCTCCCACGAAAAATCGTTTTCCCACAGCGAGGGGTTCTCAAGATAGAAGTGGTTGAGCGCTTTGGTGAAACCCTGGAACTGACGGTGTGCGTCATAATCCAGCAACAACCAGTCGAGTTCGGATTGGTAGTCCCACTCTTTGAACTGTGCAAACTCACTGCCCATAAACAGGAGCTTTTTGCCGGGGTGTGCCATCATGTAACCGAGGAAGGTTCGCGCTTCGGCGAACTTGTCCTCATAATTACCGGGCATTTTATTGATCAGCGAGCCTTTGCCGTGAACGACCTCATCGTGCGAGATCGGCAGGACAAAGTTCTCGGAGAAGGCATAGAAGAAGGAGAAGGTCAGGCTGTCATGGTTGTCCTTGCGGAACAAGGGATCAAGCGACATATACCGGAGCATATCGTTCATCCAGCCCATGTTCCACTTGTAGTTGAAGCCAAGACCGCCGTCACCCGTCGGGCGCGACACCATCGGCCACGCGGTGGATTCCTCGGCGATCATCATCGTCTGCGGATGTGCACCGAACACCGCTTCATTCAAGAGACGCAGGAACTCGACCGCTTCCAGGTTTTCCTTGCCGCCGTATTTGTTCGGGATCCACTGACCGTGCTCACGGTTGTAATCCAGATACAGCATCGAGGCGACCGCATCCACACGCAGACCGTCCAGATGGAACTGCTCAATCCAATACAGCGCGTTGGAGATCAGGAAGCTGCGCACCTCGTGACGACCGTAGTCAAACACGCAAGTACCCCACTCTTTATGCTCGCCCTTGCGCGGATCGGCATATTCGTAGCACGGCGTTCCGTCAAAGCGGAACAGGCCCGCCGCATCACGCGGGAAGTGCGCGGGAACCCAGTCGAGGATGACACCGATGCCCGCCTGATGGCAACGGTCGATGAAATGCATAAACTGATCGGGTGCGCCGTAACGGGAGGTCGGTGCATAATAGCCCGTGACCTGATATCCCCACGAACCGTCATACGGATACTCCGACAGCGGCAACATTTCAATGTGGGTGTAACCCATTTCCTTGACATACGGAATCAGCTCATCGGCAAGCTTGTCATACTCAAAGACATTGCCGTCCTCATAACGGCGCCAGGAACCCGCATGTACTTCATAGATATTCACGGGGCAGTCGTAAATAGACCGCTTATTTTTGTTTTCGATCCACTCCGCATCGCCCCACTCATAGGAATCGAGCGAAAAGATTTTGGACGCGGTTCCGGGACGCGTTTCCGCATGCGTCGCAAAAGGATCGGCCTTCATCAGTTCTGTGCCGTCCTGCGTGCAGACCCAGAATTTGTAAGCACTGTACTCCTCCAGACCGCCTGCGACCGTTTCCCACACACCGTCATCGCGACGGGTCATAGGATCACGGCGAGGATCCCAGCCGTTGAAATCGCCGACCACCGACACCGATCGGGCATTAGGTGCCCAGACGCGGAAGCGGTACTGCCCGTTTCCGACGGCGTGACACCCCATTTCCAGATACGCGCGGCAATCGAGCCCCTTGTAGTAATACGGGGACATTTTCTCAGCAGACACGATCATCACACCTTTCTTCTCGCGTGAAATACTGCGTAAGGGCGCAATACTCCACATTTCCATTGAACATTGTACCAATATCTTCATAAAAATGCAAGTAGTTTTGTGTATTTTCTTAGAAGAATTTTTAGTGAAATTCTCAAATATTAGTGAATTTGCACTAATACTACCCGCTGTTGCTGTACAGAATTGAAAAGTCACGGTCTATTTCGCCCCATCTGCACATATTGTGAAGCACCGAACACAAAACCAACAGAAGGAGTGTTGCGTCCTATGACGACCGAATCTATGCCCCACCAGCTTATCCTCGATGATCGCCGCCGGCTTTCTCTTTCGGGTGTATCGGATGTGGACAGCTTTGACGACACAACCGTTGTTGCTCATACAACCCTCGGCGATCTGACCGTTCGGGGACACGAACTGCACATCAGCCGCCTGAACACCGAAACGGGTGATCTGTCCCTTGAAGGACACATTGACCTGCTGGAATATACCGAACCGAAACCGCGCGGCAACCTGCTTCGTCGCTGGTTCAGGTGATCGCCTATGATGATCTCCAACGATCAGCAACTCCTTCTGCTGTGGCGCTGTCTCGGTTACGGTGTATGGCTGGATCTGTGCTGGATTTTTCTCGATCACATCCGCCGCCGATATCTTCGCACAAAACCGATGCGATTTTTGTTTGATTGTGTCTTCACAATTCTTTCGGGCATTTGCCTGTTCATCTTCTCGCTTGCGGTCAGCGGCGGAGAGCTTCGCGGGATAATGCTGCTGGCAATCGCCGTCGGAGGGTATGTATCCCACCTCTCTCTGGGGCGCGTTTTATCCGGGCTGATCAGCGGATTTTGCCGTGTCGCGATCCGTGTCGATGCCACTTTGAGAGGGTGTTTGCGGAAAACGGCGGAAATATGGCAAAAAAAGCAAAAAAAAGTTGAATTTTTTTGCAAAAAACACTTGCAGACCAAGCGCTTCAGGGTGTATAATCGTAACAATAAGTAACGATATTGTAATTTTACTTATATTTTAAGAATATTCACCCTTCCCTGTTTGTCTTGGAAAGGATCGTGCTATATATGAGAACGGAATTCAAAGAGAAGCAAAATATTGTTTTTCGTGTTGCCGTTGCCGCCTTGCTCGTCTGGGTCATTGTCTCACTGTTCCAGCTTCAGATCGACATCAAAGATAAGCGCTCGGCGCTGGATGATCTGCGTGCGCAGATCGTTGCCCAGCAACGCATCAACGAAGAGCTCGAAGGCGAAAACGCCGACGACGCCGAATATCTGGAACAGCAGGCCCGCAACAAGGGGCTTGCCAAACCCGGTGAGATCATCTACAAAGAGATCCCCGGCAATTGAGTTGTTATTCTTTTCCCGCTGATGCGGGGTCAATTTAGGAGGAAAATGAGCAGTGCAAATTGAGGTAGGAGCCATTTTAGAAGGCAAGGTAACAGGTATCACCAAATTCGGTGCATTTGTGGAGCTCGCACCGGGCAAGACCGGTATGGTCCACATCTCCGAGGTTGCCAACACCTATGTCAAAGAGATCACCGACCACATCAGCGAAGGACAGACGGTCAAGGTCAAGGTGCTGACCATCGGCGAAGACGGCAAAATCAGCCTGTCCATTAAAAAAGCCGCCGCGCCCGCGCCGCGCACACCGCGTCCGCCCGCACAGTCTGCAGGTCGTCCCGGTAACTTTGAATGGCAATCGTCCTCTGCCCGTCGCTCGGGTTCGGAAAGCTTTGAGGATATGATGTCCCGCTTCAAGCAGGCGAGTGACGAGAAAATGTCCGACCTGAAGCGTTCGGTCGACGGCAAGCACGGCGGCTTTGCGCCGCGCCGCGGCTCCAACAAGCCCCAACCCTAATCATACACAAACGGGAACCGTATGTTCCGCGGTCAACAGACTGTCGAAACTGCTGTTCCCTCTTTTTTTAGGAGACAAACACTATGCGTATTCAAAATGCCCGCATCGTTCCCGTCGATACACCTGTTATCGAAGCGGGATATGTTGACATCGAAAACGGCATCATCACCGCTGTCGGTGCGATGCCTGCCGCCACCCCCGCTGACGAGATCTACGACGCCCAGGGTGCAACCGTATATCCCGGTTTCATTGATGCCCATTGCCATCTCGGTATGTGGGAGGACGGTCTCAGCTTTGAAGGTGACGACGGCAACGAAGACACCGACCCCGCCACACCGCAACTTCGTGCAATTGACGCGATCAACCCGCTCGACCGTTGCTTTGAAGAAGCACGCAAAGCGGGCATTACCACCGTTGTGACGGGACCGGGCAGTGCCAACCCCATCGGCGGTCAGCTCTGCGCCATCAAAACACAGGGTGTGTGCACCGACGATATGATCGTCAAAGCACCGCTCGCGATGAAAATGGCGCTCGGCGAAAACCCGAAATGCACCTATCACGGCAAAAGCCAGGCGCCTGTCACCCGTATGGCGACTGCCGCCATCATCCGCGAACAGCTGCGCCTTGCCGCGGACTATGACAAGCAATTGAAAAAAGCTGCTTCGGACGAGGACGAGGATGAACCCGAGTTTGATGCCAAGTGCGAAGCGCTCCTCCCCGTCATCCGCGGCGAGCTTCCCGTGCATTTTCACGCACACCGTCTGGACGATATCATGACCGCCAGACGCATTGCGGGGGAATTTTCTCTGAAATATGTTATCGTACACGGCACAGAGGCGCACCTTGCCGCCGAAGTGCTGGCGCAAGACAATATCGATGTGCTGAGCGGTCCGATCCTGACCGACCGCTCCAAACCCGAACTTCGCAATCAGACGCCGACCTCCCCCGCTCAACTGCACAACGCAGGTGTGCGTCTGGCAGTCACCACCGACCATCCCGAAACACCCTTGCAATACCTCGGGATCTGCGCGGGACTTGCCGTGCGCGAGGGTCTGCCGTACGATACGGCACTTCGCGCCATCACACTGGATGCCGCCGAAATCGTCGGCATCGCCGACCGCGTGGGTTCGATCACCGTCGGTAAAGACGCCGATCTGGTGTTGTTTGACTGCGATCCGCTCACCATCGCCGCGAAACCAAAAGCGGTGATGATCGGCGGAAAGTGGGTTAAGTAATATCGCGTATCGTTTGTCCGACGGGCAACAACTTACAATATAAAGGATTACTCTTATGGAACTGTTGCATTTTTGTGCCCCGTGTCTGTTTGGACTGGAGGGTATTCTGGCGGACGAGCTTCGCCGCATGGGTGCTTCCAATGTCACCCCGCAAAACGGTCGTGTGCTGTTTGACGGCGATGCGGCAATGCTCGCACGAGCCAACATCAACTCGCGCTATGCCGAGCGCATCCAGCTGATGCTGGGAAGCTTTCGCGCTGTGACCTTTGACCAGCTGTTTGAAGGAGTCAAGGCATTGCCGTGGGAGCATTTCATCGGCAAGACCGACCGCTTCCCCGTCAAGGGCTGGGCGCTCCAGTCGGCGCTTCATTCCATCCCCGACTGTCAGAAGATCATCAAGAAAGCGGTTGTGGAACGGCTGAAATCCCGTTATCACATCGGCTGGTTTGAGGAAACAGGTGCGCTGTATCAGATTCAGTTCACCATTCTGAAAGACGAAGTGACCCTGCTCATTGACACCAGCGGTGCGGGACTGCACAAGCGCGGCTACCGCCAGAACGCAGGCGGCGCACCGATCAAAGAGACGCTTGCCGCCGCGATCGTGGATGTGACAAGAGCGCGACTCGCTCCCGTGATCTGCGATCCGTGCTGTGGTTCGGGCACCATGCTGATTGAAGCGGCACTCGCCGCCAAGCGCATCGCGCCCGGCATCAACCGCCGCTTTGTATCGGCTCAGTGGCCGCTTGTCCCTTATGACATTTGGGAAGACGAGCGCGCCCGCGCCAAAGCCGCCGAGCGACCCGATCAGGTCTTCACCGCCATCGGCGGCGATCTTGATCCCGAAGCGGTGCGGCTGACCAAAGACAACGCGTTCAAAGCGGGCGTCGGTGAACATATTGAAGCAACTGTGCGCGACCTGAAACATTTTGAGCCGCAGGGCGACCGCGGCATCGTGCTGTGTAACCCGCCCTACGGCGAGCGTTTGCTCGATATCCGCGAAGCACAGCGCATCATCCGTGAACTCGGTCGCGTATTTGTGCCGCAAAAAGGCTGGCAATACGCCGTTATCAGTCCCGACGAGCAATTCGAGGAGCTGTTCGGCAGACAAGCTAAGAAGCGTCGCAAGCTGTATAACGGTATGCTGAAATGTCAGTTGTATATCTTCGAATGAGGTGATTGCTATGCGTCACATTTTCATCATCAACCCCGCCGCGGGCAAGCACGAAAATGCACTGAATGTTGTCCCTGAGATTGAGGCGTTTTTCGCCGCACACAAGGAATTCGGCACGCCCGTGATTGAATACACCAACAGTCGCGGTCACGCAACCGAGCTTGCGCGGCAATACGCTTCAAGCGGTGAACCCGTGCGCCTGTATGCCTGCGGCGGCGACGGCACACTCGCCGAAGTACTGCAAGGTATGCACAGCTTTCCGACAGCGGAGCTTGCCTGTATCCCCTGCGGCTCGGGCAACGATTATCTGCGGATGTTTGAAGGTCGCGATTTTCGCAATATCCCCGCTCTTGTCAGCGGTCACGCGCAGAAGATGGATCTGATCCATTGCAACAACGGTATTTCGCTGAACATCGCGTGTCTCGGTATGGATGCGGATGTGGCTTACAAAATGGTGAAGTACAAGCATTTGCCGCTTGTATCGGGTTCAATGGCGTACAACCTCGCGATTGCCGATGTATTCTTCGGTCGCATCGGCAAGGAGCTGACGATTACGCTGGAAACCACTCACGGCACGATTGAGCGCAAGGGTCGCTACCTTTTTGCGCTTGCCGCAAGCGGTCAGTATTACGGCGGTGGCTACAAAGGTGCGCCGATGGCGCGTCCCGACGACGGAATCCTCGATTTTGTACTGATCCGTAAAATGTCGCGCCTGTCGATCCTCAAATTCCTGCCGAAATACAAAGCAGGCGATATTCTCGATTGCCCCTATTTCGAGCATTTCCGCGGCACTTCCATGAAGGTGCATTGCGACGAAGGCGCCGTTGTGGCGCTGGACGGCGAATGTTACACCGGCACGGATATGACCTTCTCGCTGTGCGATCACACCGTCCGTTTTGTAATGCCTGCAAACGGCGCTGTCAAGCAACCTGTATTCTCCTCCCCTGCCGCTGCAGGAGGCAAGAAAGCCATGAGCGGTGCGATTGAAAACAAATTGTAAAATATAGAAATAAATGCCAATTTTCCCCTTGATTTTTGGCAGCAAACCGAGTATAATCGGTATTAGCACTCCGAAAAGACGAGTGCTAATACCGATTTTGTATATTTCACAGGAGGTATGTGATTATGAACATTAAACCGTTAGCCGATCGCGTGGTCATCAAGATGACCGAAGCAGAAGAGACCACCAAGAGCGGCATCATTCTCGCGGGCTCCGCCAAGGAGAAGCCGCAGGTTGCGGTCGTTGTGGCTGTCGGCCCCGGCGGCGTTGTGGACGGCAAAGAAGTCACGATGTATGTCAATGTCGGTGACAAGGTGCTCATCAGCAAATACAGCGGCACCGAAGTCAAGCTGGACGGCGAAGAACTCATCATCGTGCGTCAGAACGACATTCTCGCAATCGTAGAGTAATTATTTAGGAGGCAACCAACATGGCTAAAGTTATTTTGTACGGCGAGGACGCCCGCAAAGCCCTGCAAGCGGGTGTGGATCAGCTTGCTAACACCGTAAAGATCACCCTCGGTCCCCGTGGCCGCAATGTGGTGCTGGACAAAAAGTTCGGCGCTCCCCTCATCACCAACGACGGCGTGACCATCGCCAAGGAAATTGAGCTGGACGATCCGTTTGAAAACATGGGTGCACAGCTCGTCAAAGAAGTGTCCACCAAAACCAACGATGTCGCAGGTGACGGTACCACCACTGCAACCCTCCTTGCGCAGGCTCTGATCCGCGAGGGTATGAAGAATGTTGCCGCAGGCGCGAATCCGCTGGGTATTCGCCGCGGCATCCAGAAGGCGGTTGACGCGGTTGTTGCAGGCGTGCATGCCAATGCCAAGACTGTCAACGGTGCGCAGGACATCGCCCGCGTGGCAACCATTTCCGCAGGTGACGAGACCATCGGCAACCTGATCGCCGAAGCGATGGAAAAGGTGTCTGCTGACGGCGTTATCACCGTGGAAGAGTCCAAGACCGCTGAGACCTATTCCGAAGTTGTTGAGGGTATGCAGTTCGACCGCGGCTACATCACGCCGTACATGGTGACCGATACCGATAAGATGGAAGCGGTCATTGACGATGCGTTCCTGCTGATCACCGATAAGAAGATCTCCAACATTCAGGATATCCTCCCCCTGCTTGAGCAAATCCTGCAGGCGGGCAAAAAGCTCGTCATCATCGCCGAGGATGTGGAAGGCGAAGCGCTGACCACCCTCATCGTCAACAAGCTCCGCGGCACCTTCACCTGCGTTGCGGTCAAAGCCCCCGGCTTCGGCGACCGCCGCAAGGATATGCTCCGCGATATCGCGACCCTCACGGGCGGTACGGTCATTTCCGACGAGCTTGGTCTGGATCTCAAAGAGACCACCCTTGACCTGCTCGGCCGTGCCCGTCAGGTGAAGATCCAGAAGGAAAACACCATCATCGTCGTCGGTGCAGGCGACTCCGCTGAGATCGCGGCACGCGTCGGTCAGGTCCGCAGCCAGATTGAGACGACCACCTCCGAGTTTGACCGCGAGAAGCTCCAGGAGCGTCTGGCGAAGCTCGCAGGCGGCGTGGCCGTCATCAAGGTCGGTGCGGCTACCGAAGTCGAGATGAAGGAAAAGAAGCTCCGCATTGAAGATGCTCTCGCGGCAACCAAGGCGGCTGTCGAGGAAGGCATCGTCGCAGGCGGCGGCGTGGCGCTCATCAACGCTTCTGCTGTTCTGCCCGCAATGATCGAAGCCTCCGAAGGCGACGAAGCAACGGGTATGCGCATTGTGCTGAAGGCTCTTGAGGAGCCCGTGCGTCAGATCGCGGTCAACGCGGGCCTTGAGGGCAGTGTCATCATTGACAAGATCCGCACCTCGGGTAAGGTCAACTACGGTTATGACTTCGCGAAGGACACCTATTCGGATATGTTCGACGCAGGTGTTGTCGACCCGACGAAGGTCACCCGTTCGGCACTGCAGAACGCGGCTTCCGTGGCGGCGATGGTGCTGACCACCGAGTCGCTGGTTGCAGATAAGAAAGAGCCTGTCGCGGCAGCTCCCGCAGCTCCCGGCGGCATGGACGGCATGTACTAAAAACTATAAAACGGACTACGGACGAAACCCTCGCCGCAGTCCGTTTTTTTGTTGCAATTCTCAATTGTTTGCGTTACAATGAGACTATAAAAGGAGGTATGTCCTGTGTCGTATTCCTGCAATCCGCACCTTGATCACATTCCCGAGTGGGAGTTTTATGCTTCTGCCGCTGAAGCGGAATACCTGCAATGTATGGAGGAAGGTCTGGATATAGCGGCCTATAAAGAGTTGTTTGACTTTACCTGCCGCCTGCCACAAAACGGGATCAAACAAAAGCTCGGCGAGGTATTGTCAGAAATCGTCAAAAACGCCGCTCCCGTTGCCGACTATCCCTATAATGAGCCGTCGGAGCCGGATGCGATCCGTGCATTGCGCAAACCCTTCGTTCTGCCAAAAACCGCCGTGCCGGATCGGGATACTTTGTACAAAAAGATTTACGGCGCGTGGATGGGACGCGTCTGCGGCTGTATGCTGGGTAAATCCGTTGAGGGCATTCGCACAAAAGACCTGCACCCGTTCCTGAAAACAACGGACAACTACCCCCTGCACCGCTATATTCGTCACAGCGATATCACCGATGAGCATCGCGCCACACTCCGTTTCCCCTTTGACGAGCGCCCCTATGTCGATCAGATCGACAGTATGCCGCCTGATGACGACACCAACTACACCGTGATGTCGCAACTGCTCATCAACGCAAAAGGACGCGATTTTACGGCGCTTGATGTCCTGCAGGCGTGGCCGTATGCACAACGCCGCACCTCCTATTGCACCGCTGAACGCGTGGCATACTGCAACTATATGAAAGGGTTTCTCCCGCCGGATTCGGCGATTCATGAGAACCCCTACCGCGAATGGATCGGCGCGCAGATCCGCGCGGATTACTACGGCTACATCAATCCCGGTGATCCCGAAGCGGCGGCGGATATGGCGTTTCGCGACGCCTCGGTTTCGCATGTCAAGAACGGCATTTACGGTGCGATGTTTGTGGCGGCAATGCTTGCCGTCGCCGCTGTCACCGACAATATTGAAGACATCATCGAAGGCGGTCTGGCACAGATTCCTGCTACCTCCCGTTTATACGAAGCCATCACCGAAGTGCTGGAGGATCATCGCCGCGGCGTGAGCGAGCAGGAATGGATCGCGAAACTGCACGCCCGCTACAACGAAGTATACGGGCATTACTGGGCGCACACCATTTCCAACGCTGTCATCGTCGTTGCGGCGTTGTTGTACGGCAACGGTGACTACGGCCGTTCCATCTGCATTGCCGTGGAAAACGGCTTTGACACCGATTGCAACGCGGCAACTGTCGGTTCCATCCTCGGTATGCGCGGCGGAATCGATTGCATC
>JAZRTC010000046.1:0-2941 GCA_045651865.1 Acutalibacteraceae bacterium | reverse complement strand
TGAGGGTGATGGTCGGGCCTTCGGTGCGGATCATTGCGGTCACGAAGTCGTCGACATCGTAGGTGCCGTCGAAGTCGGCAGAGATGGACGACCACATGTTGACATACGCGTAGTCCTTGATGTTCTTGCCGAGCTTGCAGTACGCTTTACCCGAAACGGTCTTTGCCGCGGGATCGCCCGTGCAGTACATAATGAGGTCAAGGAAGTGCACACCCCAGTCGATGAGCACGCCGCCGCCTGCAATCGCCTTCCGGGTGAAGGGGCCGCCGATGCCGGGGATGGAGCGATGAGCGCGGAACGAACCGTACACATGGTACACTTCGCCGAGATCGCCGTTGTCGATGAGCTCCTTGATGCGGTTGACAGCGCTGTTGAAGCGGTTGACAACACCAATGTTCAGGATCATGCCCGTCTCGTGCTGAACCTTCTGCATCTCCAGAACCTCCGCATAGGTGCGGGCAGCGGGTTTCTCGCAGAGAACATGCTTACCTGCGCGCATTGCGTCAATGGAGATGGTGGGGTGCATATCGTTCGGGGTGCAGACGGAAACCGCCACGACTTCGGGATCGGCAAGAGCCTCATGATAATCCACGATCGCGGTGCCGCAGCCGTACTTTTTCACAGCTTCCTCGGCGCGCTCGGGGATGATGTCGCAGAAATATTTGATCTCGGCATCTGCACAGTTCATATAGGACGGGATGTGGGCATTGTTGGCGATCGTACCGCAACCGATGACCGCCACTTTGATCTTACTCATAGCTGTAGTCCTCCTGTTGTTGAAATTTTACATTTTAGAACGGAGCAGATCCATTGCCAGCTGAATGTCCGCAACGGGGTCCGGGCCTGCTTCGCGTTCGATGGTCAGGTAGCCGTTAAAGCCGATCTCACGGAGTGCGTTCAGATACGCGTCGAAATCGACCTTGCCTTCGCCAAGCGGGGTCTCCAGGAAGTAATCCGCCAGGTGGAGGTCTTCAATACCGCCGTCCGCGAAGAAATCATAGATAACCTGCGGATCGGTCTTTTTGAGCATCACGCCGTCTTTGGCGTGTGTATGCACAATGTAATCTTTCAGGATATGCACCGCTTCCACGGGATCCTGATCGGTCACCATCACGAAGTTGGCGGGGTCAAGGTTGACGCCCATACCCTTACAGCCGAGGCTGTCAAGGAATTCCTTGAGGGTGATCGCCTTTTCGGGGCCCGTCTCAATGGCAAAGCGCATACCGCGCTCCTCAGCGTACATACCCAGCTCACGGCAAGCATCCTGCATCACTTTGTAGCGCTCGCAGGTCTTGTCCTCGGGGATAACACCGATGTGCGTGGTCAGCGCCACAGCGCCCAGCTCATGTGCGATATCCACAATGCGCTTGGTGGTGGCAATTTTTTGCGGATTTTCATCCGCCTTTGCGTAGCCGTGACCGCCGAGGTCGGCACACACAGCCGAGATCTCCATCTGATTGTCGCTGAGGATTTTTTTGACCTCGGCGATTTTCTCAGGAGTCATATTGTCGGGGGCGAGCTCACCTTCGACCATATACATCTGCACACCGTCCGCACCGAGCGAATGTGCGATCTCGACACCTTCCTTAAAGTTCTTGCGGAAGCTGTCAACAATGATACCCAGTTTAAAATCTTTCATTTGTTTTTCAGTCCTTTCACAGACAGGAAATAACAGAGAATTCTCTCCGTGGTACGGCACGCCATACCACATTATATTGTAAACAATTCGTGCGCATTTGTAAACCCTTTTTGTGTGAAAAATGCGGATTATTTTCAGCAGAAAACCGAAGAATTCTGCGAAAAACAGTTGCGAAGTCTATAATAATTTGTTATAATATTTTGAAAAAGTGTAATTTAAATTGAGAATGTGGGAGGTTTTCGTGTTGAATGTAACCTTGATTGCCCATACACCCGATCCGGAAAAGGTGGTTGCCGCCGCGGCAAAGCTGTGTTACAGCAGCAGCGATGTTCAGAAACTGATGGAGGATCTGACCCCTGAAAAGGTGGAGAATTTTGTTCAGCTTCTCGCATCCTACGGACACGAAAGCCCCGTTGAGCATGTGACCTTTACCTTTGGTATTGAGGGTGTGTCCCGTGCCTGCACGCATCAGCTGGTGCGTCACCGCATTGCGTCTTACAGCCAGAAAAGCCAGCGCTATGTCAGCGAAAAAGGTTTTGAATATGTGACGCCGCCCGCTATCGCCGCCGATGCCAAGGCACTTGCCCGCTACGAAGCGGCCATGGCACAGATGAACGATGCCTACAATGAGATTGCCGATTTACTGGAGGCGTCGCATTATGAGACGCTTGTGGCAAGCGGCAAGGACGAAAAAGCGGCAAAAGGAGCGGCGCGCAAAATGGCGATTGAGGATGCACGCTTTGTGCTTCCCAATGGCTGTGAAACGAAAATTATCGTGACGATGAATGCGCGTTCGCTGATAAACTTCTTCCACCACCGTTGTTGCAACCGCGCACAGTGGGAGATCCGCGATGTCGCGCAGGAGATGCTTCGCCTGTGCCGCGAGGTTGCGCCCGCACTCTTCTCGCACGCGGGCCCGTCGTGTCTGACCGGCAAATGTCCCGAAGGCGCGATGACCTGCGGAAAAATGAAAGAAATGAGGGAGAAGTATGGGAAAGCTGATCGTACTTGACGGATTGGACGGAAGCGGCAAAAGTACACAGCTTGAAGCCGTTGACCGCTGGATGACCGAGCAGGGCATTGCCCACAAGATCATTTCGTTCCCCGATTATGAACAACCGTCTTCGGTGCTGGTGCGCCAGTATCTCGCGGGCGAGTTCGGCGGCACTCCCGCCGCGGTCAATGCGTATGCCGCTTCATCGTTTTATGCGGTGGACCGCTACGCCAGCTTCAAGCGTTTCTGGCAGGAAGAGTATGAAAACGGCACGGTGATTCTTGCCGCCCGTTACACCACCTCCAACG
>JAZRTC010000045.1:0-6650 GCA_045651865.1 Acutalibacteraceae bacterium | reverse complement strand
TGGATGCTATGAAATCCATTACGCTTCGTCTGGAGGTAAAGGACGACGAAGTAGCGGCATTGTTTGAAAACCGTGAAGAGATGCGCGTAGCGGTGCTTTCCGAAAAATTTGCCGATGTATTTGAGCGCGTCAGCTGTTCGCAGAATACGGTATTTGAAGTGTTCACCGATGCAGACCTTTTCAGGAGACGCGCGTATGCCGTGACGGATTATGTGTTGATCGATCCGCTGTGCGGCAGAACCGAACAGGAAACTATCCCCAACGATGTCGAAGATATACAGTCTGTCGGCATGCAAATGTTTGATTACATCCGTGAGTTTTCACCCGAGATTCCTGTCTATATTATGGATAGCTCGCAAGGGGCAATCCGTTCCTTTGATACGCTGATGGCGCGAGGAGCAAGGGGTGTGCTGACGGTCAGCGATGACGGTTCGTTTGAAAACATGCTGAAAACCCTCTCGCTTGGCGCGTTGATCAACAACAAAACCTTCTCTCTGGGTCGGTCGGGAAAATATCTCACATTCAACTGTGCGCAGTATCTCGATAATCCGGAACATGCGGTTGTCTCGTTTGAGCGTCTGCAGCTGAAAAAGGCGACCAGTGCGGAAGATAACGGTACGATTGCGAAAAAAGGACAGAATGATGATTTGCGCTTTGCGGATGTTATCGGTTGCAAATCCGCCAAAGAAGCTTTGAAAGAGTTTAGCAAAATGCTCAGCAATCCTCGCGAAATGGCGACTAAGGGTAAAGCTATGCCCAAGGGTGTTTTGCTGTACGGCCCTCCCGGCACAGGCAAGACATTGCTTGCCAAAGCCATGGCAAACGAATGTGATGCAACATTTTTCCCTGTTTCGTCAACCTCCTTTTTCGGAAAGTATGTCGGCGAAACGGAAGGCAATATCCGCGAACTGTTCCGCAAAGCGCGTCGCTATGCACCGTCCATCATCTTCCTTGATGAAGTGGATGCCATCGCCCGTGCGCGCACGGGATCTGCGGGCTCTACGCACAACGAAGATGCGTTGACTACCTTCCTTGCTGAGATGGATGGTTTTGTGACCGATCCGAAGCGCCCCGTCTTTATTCTGGCGGCTACCAACTACGAACTTAGCGGCGACGGCCCGCGTGTACTGGATGCAGCATTTGTGCGTCGTTTTGATCGCAAGTTGCTGGTGTCGTTACCGGATACGGATGACCGTTATGAGCTTCTTCTTCTTAATCTTAAGAAACACAATATCCATTTCGGTGAGCAACACGACAAGATCGTACGCAATATGGCAGTTCGTACGGGCGGTATGAGCAATGCGGATCTGACCATGATGATCACGCAGTATGTTCGTGTTCTCGGCGAGAACGCACCCGATCAGACGAGTTTTATGGACGCAGTTGATGATTTCCGCTACGGTGAGATCAAGGAAATGGATCCTGCGCATATCCGCCAGACTGCTTGCCATGAAGCCGGTCACGCATTGGTGTGCCGTCTGTGCGGTATCACACCGTCCTTCCTGACGATCGTTTCGCGCGGGAATTTCGGTGGTTTTATGGAAAGCGCTTCCGAGAACGAGCGTGGTACGCAGACTTTTGAAGAACTGATGAACATTGTCTGTCGTTGCCTTGCGGGACGGATCGCCGAGATTGAGGTATACGGAAAAGCGGCAGGTACCAATACCGGCGCAAGTTCGGATATAGCCAAAGCACGGTATATCATTCGTGCGGCGCTTGATGATTATGCGATGGGCGAGCATCTGTTTGTGCGTTGGAAAGCGTCTGAGGCTGAAGAGCTGATGCAAGCGCAGTATGACCGCACACAAGAGATGATCCGTGAGAACCGACAGGCGCTGGATTGCCTGACCGATCTTCTTGCCGATAAAAAGAGTCTCGACCGTACACAATTGGAAGAATTTTTTGTCTCGCAGAATATCTGATTTCAGCAAGCGTCATCATGTTTTGATGACGCTTGTTCTTTACAAAGAGCCCGTTTGTTGCTATACTGTTGCAAGGGAGGTGACATCTGTATGACGCGATCGACGGATTTTTCGGTAGGTTCCGTCAAGCGGCTGATTCTGGCGCAGGCCATGCCGTTGACGCTGGCACAGCTTGTACAGTTGCTGTACAATGTGGTGGACCGTATGTATATCGGCCATCTTGAGAATGTCGGTCATGCGGCATTGACAGGCCTTGGTGTGACCTTTCCTGTGATTGTAATTGTTGCGGCATTTACGAGTCTGTTCAGTACAGGAGGTACAACGCTGTTTTCAATCGCAAGAGGAAAAGGGGACGACCGCGAAGCAGGTCGTATTCTCGGAACTGTATTTTCTATGCTGACAGCGTCGGCGCTTATTTTGTTTGCCGTATGTTATTGTCTTCGCCGACCGATTTTGCTGTTGTTTGGTGCGGGAGAGCAATCAATCGTCTATGCCGACGCCTATTTGCGGGTGTATTTGTTCGGAACACTGTTCTCTATGCTTGGTACAGGACTCAGCGGCTTCATCAATGCGCAAGGATTTCCCAAAATGGCGATGACCGCGACGGTACTTGGTGCAGTTGTGAATATTGCGCTCGACCCGATCTTCATTTTTGCACTGGATATGGGGGTGCAGGGAGCGGCGCTCGCAACCGTGATCAGTCAGGCGGTTTCCGCAGGGTTGGTTGTTGGATTTTTGCTATCCTCCCGTGCAGCCGTTCGGATTTCAAAATGCTGCCTTGGTGTTACTGTGGCTCGATTAAGCCGTATTGTTTCGTTGGGTATTCCGGGGTTTGTTGTGCAGGCAACCAACAGCTTGGTGCAGATTGTCTGCAACAATCAGCTTCAGCTGTACGGCGGCGATCTTTATGTCGGTATTATGACGGTTCTCGGTTCGGTACGCGAGATGGTATCGTTGCCTGTACTCGGTATTGCGCACGGCGCACAGCCGGTTATCGGGTATAATTACGGTGCTTCAAAACCTGAGCGCGTCAAAGAGGGCATTCGTTTTACGGCGCTGATCGGTATGGTATATACCTTGTTTGCGTGGGGACTTGTGATGCTGATCCCCAAAACTCTGATCGGATTATTTACAGACGATATGCAGATTGTTTCCGTGGGAGCCTCCATGCTGAATATCTACTTTTTCGGGTTTGTGTTTATGGCATTTCAGTTTTCGGGGCAAAGCACCTTTCAGGCACTTGGCAAAGCGAAACAGGCAATCTTCTTTTCGCTTCTGCGCAAAGCGATTATTGTTGTCCCGCTCACATTGCTGTTGCCTGTTGTCGGTTTCGGTGTAGAGGGCGTATTTCTGGCAGAACCGATTTCCAATGTGCTTGGCGGTCTGGCGGCATTTTTGACGATGTGGTTTACGGTGTACCGCAAACTATAAGTGTTGAAATTTTTATAAAGATATGCTATACTGTTTACAGAATTAAACTCTGAGGAGGAATAAACTATGGTCAGCGAAAAAGTACATCAACTGTTAAACGATCAGATCAACAAGGAGCTTTATTCGGCGTATTTGTATCTGGATTTCTCCAACTACTTCAAGGCGGCCGGTCTTGACGGTTTTGCCAACTGGTATTATATTCAGGCGCAGGAGGAACGCGATCACGCCATGCTGTTCTACACCTATCTGCAGAACGAGAATATGCCTGTGACGCTGGAAGCAATCGCAAAACCCGATAAGGTGCTCGATTCGCATATGACGGTTTTGAAAGCAGGTCTGGAGCATGAGCTGTATGTGACCTCGCTGATCAACGATATTTATGCCGCGGCATACGATGCGCGCGACTTCCGCACGATGCAGTTCCTTGACTGGTTTGTGAAGGAACAGGGCGAGGAAGAGACCAACGCCAACGATCTTATCTCGAAAATGGAACTCTTCGGCAGCGATGCCAAGGGCCTGTATATGCTGAATCAGGAGCTTGCGGCGCGTGTATACAGTGCGCCGTCGCTGGTACTGTAATGTTAAAATTCCCGCATGTCCGCTATGCGGGAATTTTCAATAAACAGGAGGGGAGACTATGGAACTTGTCTTATTAACCGCGCTTGGTGTCGGCGGTGCAACGGTGATCGGCGCTTTGATCGGATTTTGTTTCAAAAACCTCTCCCATAAATTTTCCGATATTGTCCTTTCCTTTGCGGCAGGGGTGATGCTTGCCGCCGCAGTGCTTGGTCTGATTGTACCATCTGTGGAATACGGCGGAAAGTTTGGACTGCTGATCACGGTTGGCGGTATTTTCGCAGGTGCGATTTTCTTGAATGTCATTGACCGTCTTGTACCGCATCTGCATCGGTTCGTCGGAGCGGATATTGAACCGCACAAGCAAACACAGCTCAGCCGTGTGCTTTTGTTTGTGTTGGCGATTGCCATTCATAATCTTCCCGAAGGGATCGCGGCGGGTGTCGGTTTTGGCATGGATGACCCAACGCAGGGTCTGTTGATTGCAGGCGGTATTGCACTTCAGAATATTCCCGAGGGTATGGTGATTATTGCACCTATGCTCGCGGCGGGTGTGTCACCGTCCAAAACATTTCTGCTTGCGGCGGCGACAGGGCTGATTGAAGTGATCGGTACGCTGATTGGTTATTTAGCGGTGTCGGTTGCCACGGCGGTGTTACCGTTTGCATTGGCGTTTGCGGGCGGCACGATGCTGTATGTTATCAGTGATGAAATGATTCCCGAAACGCACGCGCACGGCGGTGAACGCGGAGCAACCTATGCGTTGCTTGTCGGTTTTTGCGTGATGCTGATCAGTGATGTATTATTAGGAGGTTGAGATATATGAAACCTACGGTGTATTTTTCGCGAACAATTACTCCCGAAAAGGTACTGGAACTGTATCGCTTGCTCGGCAAAAAACTGTCAGGCAATGTGGCGGTGAAGGTTCATTCGGGTGAAAAAGGCAATCAGAATTTCCTGCAACCGCCGTTCTGGAAACCGATCATTGACGCTGTCGGCGGTACGGTCGTGGAATGCAACACGGCGTATGAAGGACAACGCAACACAACCGAAAAACACCTTCGTTTGTTTGAGGAACACGGTTGGACGGCGCTTTACGGTGTGGAACTTCTGGATGCGGAAGGCCCCGATCTGAAGCTTTCTATTCCGAACGGCAAAGTGATTAAAGAAAACTATGTCGGCAAAGGTATCGCGAATTACGATTCGATGCTGGTGCTGTCGCATTTTAAGGGTCACCCGATGGGCGGCTACGGCGGTGCGATCAAGCAACTGTCCATCGGTGTTGCCTCCTCCTTCGGTAAGGCATATATTCACGGAGCAGGAGAACCCGGCAAGATCTGGACGGCGGATCACGATTTGTTTTTGGAGTCGATGGCGGATGCCGCGTCGAGTGTGGTGGACTATTTCAAAGGAAACCTTGTGTATGTCAATGTGATGAAAAATATGAGCGTGGACTGCGATTGCTGTGCGGTGGCGGAAGACCCGTGTATGGGGGATATCGGTGTGCTGGTATCAGACGATCCCGTGGCGATCGATCAGGCGTGTCTTGATCTTGTGTATGCGAGCGATGACCCCGGTCGGGATCATCTGATTGAACGCATTGAAAGCCGACACGGCGTGCTTACGGTAGAATCGGCGGCAGCACTCGGATACGGTTCGCGCGAATACATCTTGAAGGAAGTATAACGGTATGAAACGATCGACTCAACAATTGGTATTTGCCGCTTTATGTCTGGCGGCGGGCATTGTGCTTCCGTTTGTGACGGGGCAGATCCCGTTTATCGGCAATTTGCTGTTGCCGATGCACATTCCCGTCTTTGTGTGTGCGTTTTGCAGCACCAAGGGTTACAGCACAACGGTTGGGCTTGTTCTGCCGCTTCTTCGTTCGGCGCTGTTCAGTGTGCCGACATTTTTTCCCAATGCGGTAGCGATGGCGATTGAACTGGCGGTATATGCGTTGGTCGCGTCGTTGATATTTCAGCTGCTCAACCGTCGTACCGTTGCGGCGGTGTATATCTCCATGTTGCCTGCGATGCTGATTGGTCGCGTTGCGTGGGGTGTAGCAAGATGGCTGATGATGGGGTTCACATCCGAACCGTTTACATTGCCGTATTTTGCGGCAGAAGCATTTGTCAACGCGCTTCCCGGCATTGTGTTGCAGTTGATTGTAGTGCCGGTTTTGGTGATGCTGATAATTGGCGATCAAAGTTCAAAAAAATCTGTTAAAAAGGTCTGAAGTGTTTGTGATTAAAAAGTTTTTTTCGCCTGTGGATATGACGGTTGGTGCACCGTGGAAAACGATTATCCTCTTTACATTGCCGATGGTGATCGGCAATATCGCACAGCAATTGTACAGCACCGTTGACAGCATTGTTGTTGGTAAGTACATCGGCGACAACGCATTGGCGGCAGTCGGTTCAACGATGCCGATTCTGAATTTGCTTCTGGTACTGTTTATCGGTATTTCAGCGGGTGCCAATATCATGGTGTCGCAATATTTCGGTGCCAAAAACCGTAACAGCCTGTCGTATACGATCGGCAACTGTCTGACAGCTACGGCGATCTGCGTTGTGGTGTTGATTGTGGTGTGTGCTCCGCTGATCCGCCCGATTCTTCGGGTGCTGAATACGCCCGCGTCCATTATCGACGGCTGTGCGGATTATTTGATGATTTCGCTTGTCGGTATTGCCGGTATGGCATACTATAACATTTTGAGCGGTA
>JAZRTC010000044.1:0-15499 GCA_045651865.1 Acutalibacteraceae bacterium | reverse complement strand
GAAGTACTTGATGGTGCGGACCATCTGGCTGGTGTAGGAGTTCTCGTTGTCGTACCAGGACACGACCTGCACCTGATAGGTGTCGTCGTCGATCTTAGCAACCATCGTCTGGGTCGCGTCAAACAGCGAACCGTAGGTGATGCCGACAACATCGGAGGACACGAGCTCTTCCTCGGTGTAGCCGAAGGAAGCAGAAGAAGCAGCCTTCATCGCAGCGTTGATGCCTTCCTTGGTGACATCCTTACCCTTGACAACAGCAACCAGCAGAGTGGTGGAGCCGGTCGGCACGGGCACGCGCTGTGCAGAGCCGATGAGCTTGCCGTTGAGCTCGGGGATAACCAGGCCGATCGCCTTCGCAGCGCCGGTGGAGTTCGGAACGATGTTGACAGCAGCAGCGCGAGCGCGGCGGAAGTCGCCCTTGCGGTGCGGGCCGTCGAGGACCATCTGGTCGCCGGTGTAAGCGCGAACAGTGGTCATGATACCGTTCTGAATGGGAGCGTAATCGTTAAGAGCCTTCGCCATGGGAGCGAGGCAGTTGGTGGTGCAGGAAGCAGCCGAGATCACGGTGTCCTCAGCGGTGAGGGTGTCCTCGTTAACCGAGTACACGATGGTGGGCAGGTCGTTGCCCGCGGGAGCGGAGATAACAACCTTCTTTGCGCCAGCCGCGATGTGAGCGGAAGCCTTCTCCTTGGAGCAGTAGAAACCGGTGCACTCGAGGACGATGTCCACTTCGTGCTTTGCCCACGGAATGTTCTTCGCGTCTTTCTCAGCGTAGATGACGATTTCTTTGCCGTCGACAACGATGGAGTTCTCCTTCGCCTCGACCTTATCTGCCAGAGCGTAGCGACCCTGAGCCGAGTCGTACTTCAGCAGGTGAGCGAGCATCTTCGCGTCGGTCAGGTCGTTGATCGCAACAACCTCATAACCTTCCGCAGCGAACATCTGACGGAATGCCAGACGGCCGATGCGGCCGAAACCATTGATTGCAACTTTGATTGCCATAATGAAAAACCTCCTAAATAGATTTCCTTTATATTCTATCCCATTCTTTTCGATTTTTCAAGTGGTTTGACACAATTTTAACGAAAATACTGTAAAAATTTCCCCGCACGAACTCTTTTTGTGCTTTTTTCACCTTTTACTTGCATCTTTCACAAAAACGCCGTATAATAACCCTATTATAAACCAATGAAAGGAACGAACCGTTATGAAAGTTTCCCCTTCGATCCTGACCTGTGATTTCGCCCATATGGCAGATGCCGTGGCACTTTGTGAGAAAAGCGGCGCTGACTGGCTTCATCTGGATGTGATGGACGGACAGTTTGTGCCGAACCTCAGCTTCGGCCCGCCCGTCATTGCATCGCTTCGCCCCATCACGGATATGTTTTTTGATGTACACCTGATGATGGAGCGCCCCGACCTGTTGATCGACGCGTTCGCCAAGGCAGGCGCCGACCTGATCAACTTCCATGTGGAATGTGACGCGGACATCGACGCGACGATTGCGCAGATCAAAGCGCAGGGTAAGAAGGTCGGTCTGACCGTTAAACCCAAAACACCCGCATCGGCGGTATTTCCCTATCTTGACAAACTCGATATGGTGCTGATCATGACGGTGGAACCCGGTTTCGGCGGTCAGTCGTTTATGGGCGATATGCTCCCGAAAATCAAAGAAATCAAGACGGAAGCCGCTCGCCTGGGCAAAACCATCGAAGTACAGCTCGACGGCGGCGTGGGTGCAGGCAATGCCGCACTGTGTGCTGAAAGCGGCGCGGACATCGTTGTCATGGGCAGTGCCGTGTTTAATGCGAAAGATCCGAAGGCGCTCGTTTCGATGGTGCAGGGGTTGTAAGAACAAAAAGCTCCCTCTTTAAGGGAGGCTGGCCCATCCCGGAGGTGACTTGAATGAAATTCAAAATCGGGCATATTCTCAGCGTTATCGGGGCCGCGATCAGTGCATTATTCTTATTTGTGATCACGATATCCCCCACCCACGCGGCATATCCCATTGTGTGGTCGGGACAATTTTTCACAGCCATGACTCAAATAGAGCTTTCTCTCGAAACCTCTCTTATCATAGCGCTGTTGCTATGCTCCGTCTATTTCATCCCCGCGGCGTTGTATGGTGCATTTATGTGGCTGGCTGTTCGATCGCACCGACACGCCCTCAAAATTGCCCTGACCGGCTCATCGTTCATCACGCTCACATGCAGCATATTGTACGCGATTATCCGGAATGTATCTTTCGGCATGTTTGCTCAAATCTTCGCCTCGATCGCGCTGGGTAGTTTTTGCTGTGTCGGATGTGTATGGATATACGAATGGTTGCAAAAGAAGCTTCCCGCCGTGTTCAACCGCGAAACAATCAGTTACATCATCTTCGGCGTGCTGACGACCGTTGTCAGCTTTGTGTCGCAGATGCTGTTTTCGTCAGCAGGATTTCCCGTCATCGTCAACACCATCGGCAGTTGGGTGTGTGCGGTTCTGTTTGCATACATCGTCAACAAGCTGTTTGTGTTTGAGAGCAAAACCGATACGGCAAAAGCCTTCTGGCGCGAACTGGGATTGTTCATCGGCGCGCGCGTTGCCTCGCTCGGTATGGAGCTGGTGTTTATGTTTGTGACGGTGGAGCTGCTGCACTTCTCGGAAGCGGTGTGCAAGCTGATTGCGCAGGTGTTTATCCTCGTGGCAAACTATGTATTCAGCAAATTGGTCATTTTCAAGAAAAAGTGAATAAGCATCTCAAAAAAAGAGCAGGATATCTGTGGATATCCTGCTCTTTTTTACACCTCATCCGTCCCTCAAGGGGAAGGCTTATTCGGAAGGATGAATGTTGTTTTGTTGCTTTATCTTCTCATCGGAGCGGCGGCAGGAACGGTCAACGGACTGTTCGGCGCAGGCGGCGGATTGCTTCTTGTACCGCTGTTCACCCGATTTTGCAAACTGGAGGCAAAAGAAGCCTTTGCTACCTCGCTTGCCGTGATGCTTGTGCTGTCTGCTGTATCGCTGACGGTATATTGGTGCCGCGGCACTGTGGATTTTGCCGCCGCTCTTCCCTATCTGCTTGGCGGCATTGCAGGCGGTGTGATCGGCGGTGTGTGGATGAAACGCGTGAAAGTAAAATGGCTTCGTCTCGCGCTCGCCGCTTTCCTGCTATACGGCGGTATCAAGGCGGTGATGCTATGGTGATGTGGATTCTTGCAGTCCTTGTCGGTGCAGTCACAGGTATTCTCAGCGGCATGGGAATCGGCGGCGGTACACTGTTGGTGCTGTATCTCACCGCTATCCTCGACACGGCACAAACCACTGCCGCAGGCATCAATCTGGTATACTTTCTCGGTTGTGCGCCGTCCTCGCTGATCCTGCACATCAGGGAACACCGCATACAGTGGCGGGTTGCTCTGTGGACAGCGGCAAGCGGCGCACTGACGGCACTTGCCGCCTCCTTGCTGGCACCCGATCCCGCACCGGACTGGCTTCGCCGCATATTCGGCGTGCTGTTGCTGTTCATCGGTTTTCGGGAAGTGTGGCAGGTTTTTCACGAAGAAAAGAACAGCGGCTGAATCTGCAGTCCTGTCATCGCACACGCGATCGTATCACCGATGCGGGTGAAATCCGCCACCAGCGAGTTGGGCTTGGCGACCACATCGTCCTGCTCCATCGGCACAAAGAAGAGATGCTTGGTGTTTTTAAGAAGCGCGATGCTCCGCAACGAAGCGCCGAGTGCATCGTTCGTCGACACCGCCAGCACCACCGGTCGACTGCGCCGCAGATGACTTTTCACCGCGAGCGTTACGGGTGTATCGCTGATGCCGTTGGCGAGTTTTCCGAGCGTTGTGCCCGTGCAAGGCGCGACCACCAGCACATCGAAATACCCCTTCGGCCCGATAGGTTCCACCTCTGTCAACGAGGCGAGCGCTTTGTGTCCTGTCGACGCTTCCAGCTTTGTGCGCCACTCGGCGGCATTGCCGAAGCGCGTATCCACCGTTGCCGCATTGAACGAGAGGATCGGCGTGACATCCATCCCCTGTGCAAGAAGCTGCCGCATCTGAGAGTAGGTTTTCTCAAAGGTGCAAAACGATCCGCACAGGCAATACCCGACTTTCAGAGGTTCTGTCATACCGCCACCTCCCGCACCATATTCATCACGGTTGTTTTGATGATATCCGCCGCTGTTTTCGGTGCAACCCGTCCGGGAAGCGACAATGCCCACACGGTTTTCAGATGCAGGTCTGCCGCCGCATTGAAATCCACACCGCCGGGTCGCGATGCCAGATCCACAAGCAAGGTGCGACGGTCGAGTGTTGATAATACGCGGCGGTCAAACAACAGTGTCGGCACGGTGTTGAACACCGCATCAAACGACGGCAACGACGCGATCTCATCCGTATGCACCGCGCGACACCCCTGCACCCTTGCCCACGCGCGGTCGGCACATTTGCGTGCGGCGACCGTGACCTTCGCCCCCATCGCCGTGAGCAAGCGCGCAAGCACCTTACCGATACGCCCGTAACCAGTGATCAGGCACGATGAGCCGTCGATCGTAACGGGCAATTCTTCGAGCGCCAGCTGAACCGCACCTTCCGCCGTCGGCACGGCGTTGCGCACCGCAAGCTCCTCACGCTTCAAATAATCCTGCACAGCGATCTCCCGCCGTGCAAAGGCTTCCGCCACATCCTGTGTAATGCCGCCGCCGAACACAAGCTGTGTCGGTTTTACCGCCGCATAGACCTGTTCAAGCGGCAGGCACAACCGCGAAAACGGCGCGTTGACCAGCTTGCCGTCGGTCGTCACGGGCATCGGCAAAATCACCGCATCCGACAGCGTGATCGCCTGCGCCGCATCGGTACATCCCGCCACGCACGGCGGCAAGTCCGTATTGTCAAAACCGACAGCAATGACCTTATATCCGTCCTCGGCAAGCGCTCCTGCGAGGTATACATACCGCAGATCGCCGCCGATGATTGCAAAGGTTTCGGGTTTACCCATTGGAACATTCCCCCGTTTTGAGAGTTTTACATTCCATTGTATGACGGGGAAGAAAAACGGTGCATATCCTAAAGAACGGCGTTCCGTCGCCTGTATTCACCACAGCCTTCCTCTTCGAGGGAGGTTGACCGATGAAAACAACAGCACGGGTGCAAGCACCCGCGCTGTTGTCGCATTATAATAGACTTGCATACGATGAAGCAAGATTGCAGCATCGTTGAACTTATATTCGACCGTTTCTTCTATCAATAAGCGTAACAAGCCTCGCACATCTACATTACCGTCTACATCAGCAAACTCCTGCGACGAGTCGCCTATCCTGTTTCTCCTTTTCTATAACGCCGAAAGACCGTCACGATGTTTCTTTCACATATCAATACAGAAATACCGCCACATAATATGCATTGTGATCAATCACAAGCAGCTCCGATACATCAAATGTGCTCCGGATATCGCTTCCGATCGAACCGCTCTCCAAATAATTCATCTGTTCGTCATACACTTCATAAAGCAGTCTCATAGAATAGGGTCCATCGATTTTTTGTCCCTTTGCCTGAATGCGATACACCGCCCGCGTATCCCCTTGTTCCACAAGCTGTGCCTCAAAATGATCGATCGCATACGATGGGCTTGTGCTTTCGCTTATGTATTCAAACCACACATTGCCCGCAAACACCTCCACGGTTTCGACATGCGGTTCCTCATACACCTCCGGAGATGCCATGCTGTCCCCGTAATCTCCAAGCACCGATGCATCCACACGGTAAAACGCTTGTATTTCGGGTTCCATATACGGCACACTCGACTCGGTAATGGTGAGAATGATGTCATCCACCGAAAATTCGATGCTACCGCTGATCTCGTCCGTCCAAAAATGCGCTACCCCACCGACATCTGAGGAATGCGCCGACACATACTCCACCGAACACAAGCGATAATAAGTCAACGAAAACACCACATTTCCGTCCTCTACGCTGTGGATGATCAGCTCACGCTCCGCAGGCATAGACAAATGTGCCCATACTCCGACAAAATCCTGTATATTCAGCGATGTACCGACTTTCGTTGCGGTGGTAGTCATGGTGGTTGCAGTTGTGTTCATCGTTGTCGTTGTTGAAGTTGTTGAAGTTGTCGTAGATGCCGTTGTTGAAGTCGTCGTAGGTACGATCGTTGCTTTTGTCGTTGTTGCCGTCGTCGAATGCAAAACGGACACGCGCGTTGTGGTTTTCACAGCCGCCTGCTCGTTTCCGCTATCTTGATGCGTGCCACTCATTAACCACAACACAAGCCCCACGATCACGGTGATCACCGTGATCGCAACCGTGATTATTATTCCGAGCTTGCTCGTTTTCTTCTTCGAGGATGCCTCTTCTTTATCAAGATCGTCTGCGGATATGTTTTTTGTAATACCAACCTCCTTGACCGAAAGGCTCCCCTCGTCAGGAGCAGTCTCCTCGACGGGAACGATCTCTTCAGTGGGAGTGGTACTTTCTGTATGTGCGGATTCTTCACCGACTGCAATATCTTCACTGACTGCGATATCTCCAGTAGGCGTGGTTTCGTCTTGCTTGGGACTTTCGCGCGTCGCTGTCGCAGATGCTACCCAAGGCGAAGCCGATCGTGGCGCATTCCGCATCCCCCAGTTCGAGGGTGTTGCCGAAGGTTCTCCCCACCCCTTGGGCTGATGTTTGTTTTCCGCCACGGCTACTCACTCCTCTACCGTCTCATTGGGGATCACCGCGGCCAAAATCAAATAGCAATTCGCAGGAATAAAGGTCACGACCGTTAACACACGCACAAGCCAAAGCGGCCAACCTGTATGCGCCGCAAAGCCTGAGCAAACACCAAGCAACCATTTCTTTTCCTTCTTCTTGCACAGCTTCTTCTTTTGAATATGGTTCTCCGCATCCTCTTTCACAGGAAGCACGACCCACAGAATTGGATAAAACATAAAACCAACCACACACATCATCAGTCGCACCCACACAAGAGGTATATCGGTATACGCAGACAAGCCTGTGCATACGCCGGCAATATCCTTCCCCTTGCGAATGCGCATCAATTTCTTATCACCCATCGGTTTATCTGCCTCATCGCGAAACGACACACAGGCGCCAACCAGAAAATAGACCAAAAGACCGATGACCATCATCGAATATATCACCGTCATCAAGCGCACCCATAACAGAGGAATTCCTGTATATGCCGAAACGCCCGTACACATACCCATAATGACCTTGCCATCCTTTTCCCGATAAAAGCGCGGTTCCTCCACCTCATCTTTTATTTGATCGGGCGCACCAAGCGAATAGCTGTTGCCGCAATGCGGACAAAACGCGTAGGAAATGCTATCGATCACCTTAACCGCTTCAAAAAGCTTCAATCCATACCGAAACATATGCACGATTGATAGATACAAAAACGAAAACATAAATCGCAAGCCGTAAGCAGGAAACTGCAACGAGATCTTTTTGGATGTGATTTTATTAAGCATCACCGCTCCCTCGTTGTTGCAATACGGACAATGTACATCCTTAATGATGACACTCTCAGGTTGATTTTGCTTTGACATAATAAATTCCTCCTTTTTTATTCCTCTACAAAGGCTTCGGGTGATACATTCAGCGCCAGACAAATCGCGCGAAGATCATCGGCGTACAGCGTTATTTCGCCGCTGAGAATTGCCGCCAGCGCACACTCGGACAAATTTGCTTTTGGTGCAATTTCTCCCACCGCCATACCGCGTTGCTCCATATAACTCTTGATTTTCTGATACACCGACATCTCCCTACCGCCCTTTACAGAAATTCTGTAATATAGATTATCATATTACATTTATTTTGGAATGTCAAGGCAAAAATCCAGTTCTTCTTGATTTTTTGATTGCATTTTCGAGTATTCTCGGTATAATAAAAGAAGAGGTGATCCAATTATGAAATATGAGATCGGCAAGCGCATCCGACAATATCGCGAAGCACGCAAACTGACCCAGAAAGAGCTCGCCGAGCGCCTTGGCATCAGCAACACCCGTGTCTCCAACTGGGAGCAAGGGCTCAACCGTCCCGATGCGGATATTCTGGCGGCACTATGCCGCGTCCTGCATATCTCTCCGAGCGAGTTGCTGGATGTTCATCTGTCGGGCGACGAGCTGACCGCGAATGAACGCCGCATTCTGGAAGCATATCGCGCCAAACCTGAATTGCACTCTGCCGTTCATCTGTTGCTCGGTATTGACTGACATCAATATACCATCCCCGATGTACCAAAACAGGAACATCGAGATATCGAAAAACATAGAGCTGTCATGTTTAAGACAATTTGCATAAAACAAAAAATCTTGCCTCCCCATGCCAGAGGGAGGCAAGTCCTGTTTTTGTTCGAATTTGTGCAAACTGTGCTTAACACGACAGCTCTTTTATTCTTCATATAGTGCGGCGGTCTGCGAAATATCCGCTTTGACTTTTTCAACCAACCGTTCGGGCCACAGCACTTTTACATCGGGTGAAAAGATTTTCACAAAATGACACAAGGCATCTTCCTTTGCCTGCACTGTCACACTCACGCACTCACAAGTTTCATCAAAAAAACGCACATCCTTGCCGAACAAATCCACCGTGTCGCTGAGCATCTGCTTTTTGATGCGAAGGTGTGCTGTTACCGTATCACCCGAAAACATAAACACATGCTGCCCCATATACCGCGACAGATCGAGACCGGCTTTCTCCGATCCGTCAAGGATTTCAAACGGTTTGACAGACTCATCAAGCACCCGTACATCCGCTATACGATCGACGCGGTAATTGGAAATGTCGTTGTATTTGTCGTAATTGCAAATCAGATAATACTTGCCTTCCCGCACGACCAGCTGATACGGACTTACACGATATTCCCGCACGGTGCCGTCCGGTCGCGTGCGCTTGTGCCACTGATGATCCGTGCCGTACTCCAGATAAGCAAACGATACCTTCCGTTTCTTTTCGATCGCTTCGGTCAGCATCTCCACTGTGTAGAAAAACTGTTTGTTTTCGACACGGCGGTCGCCGTAGGTTGCCGTTTGGGACTTCAAACGACCACCCGCCAGCCCTTTCAGTTTGGCGATCAGATCCATCCGCTGTTTATGCGGAATGTGATCATCGAACAACACGCTGTCCGTCAGCAAACGCAACTCGGCATCGTCAAACCCGCTGTCGGTTTCCAGATAATAATTGGTGTGTATGGAAGCGTCAATCGTCTTGCTGACACCTGTTTTCCGATTCGAAAGTGTCATAGACCGCTCGGTATCCACACAGCGAACAGGATACCCCAACTCTTCCCCATAAGTCAGCAGATAATGTAACCGACGGGCAATCGCCTTGCGATCCACCGCGCAATACTCACGGGAACAGATCTCCACGATTGCCTTCTGGGACAGCGGATTCTCTTCGTCGGAATACTTCCTTAATATATCCAGCACGATCAGTGTCAGACCGCTTTTAAACGCTGTTTGTGCCATATTCAAATGCACCTCTTTTAAGCAACAACACCCCGTTCGGTGATGAACGGGGTGTTTTGATGTTATTCCACAGAGAAGATGAAATAGTACACAGGCTGACCGCCGTTAATGACGGTGATATCGATATCGTTGCCGATCTTCGCCGTCACCGCCGCGCTCATCTCTTCCGCCTGCTCCTCGGTGATCTCATCGCCGTAGAGCATCGTGATGAACGAGGTCTCCTTACCCGACAGACGACGGGCGTTGATCAGATTTTTGCACAGCTTGACAACCGCATGCTTGACATCGGTATCCACAAACGACAGCTTGTTGTTGTCGAGCGCAAGGATCTGACCTTCCTCGATCTGATGACCGTCAAAATCACTGTTGCGCGCCGCATAGGTGATCTGACCCGTGGAGACATTGTCTGCCGCCTTGGTCATCGCCAGCAGGTTATCTTCCACGCTGGCATCCGCATCAAAGCTGAGCATCGCAGAGATACCCTGCGGGATGGTACGGGTGGGCAGCACACGCACCTCACGGTCAGCAAGCGGCACCGCCTGCTCAGCAGCGAGGATGATGTTCTTGTTGTTGGGCAGGACATACACAACCTTTGCGGGGGTTGCTTCAATCGCCTGCAGGATATCGTCGGTAGAGGGGTTCATCGTCTGACCGCCGCTGACCACATGGTCACAGCCGAGGTCGGTGAACAGCGCCTCGAGTCCCTCGCCCGCGGCAACCGCCACAAAGCCGTAGGGATTTTCGGGTTCCACACGCTCAAGCGCGGGCACCGCCGCATCCGCCTCGGGATCGGCTTCCTCGACCCAACCCGCATTCGCGTGCTGGATGCGCATATTCTCGACCTTGACGGTCTCAAACTGACCGTACTCGATCGCCTCGTGAAGCGCACGACCGGGATCGTTGGTGTGCACATGAACCTTGATGATATCCTCATCGTCCACCACGACGACGCAGTCGCCGATGGACTCAAGGAACGCACGCAGTTTCAGAGGATCGGTCTCGATGTTCTTGTCACGCGCCACGATAAATTCGGTGCAATAGGTAAACTTGATATCGGTCTCAAACGAGCCCGCCGCACTCTTCGTTTTTGTCGGAGCCGCCGCGGCGGGAGCATCGCCCTGCACGACTTCGCCGCCCGCAAACACATCTTTCATCGCTTCGATGATGACGCAGAAGCCTTTGCCGCCCGCATCCACAACGCCTGCTTTTTTGAGCATCGGGAGAAGTTCGGGAGTGCGCGCCAGGGACGCCTCTGCTTCCTCGCAGATGACCGTCCACACAGACAGCGGATCCGCGTTGGTCTCAGCCGCCGCCTTGCCCGCCTCTGCCGCTTCTCGTGCGACAGTAAGAATGGTACCCTCAGTGGGTTTCATAACCGCTTTGTATGCCGCTTCCACGCCGAGTCCAAGCGCGTTGGCAAGATCGGCACCGTCCGCTTCTTCCTTACCTTTGAGGCCTTTGGAGAAGCCACGGAAAAGAAGCGACAGAATAACACCCGAGTTACCGCGCGCACCGCGAAGCAGTGCCGACGAGGCAACATCCGCCGTTTCGCTGACGGTCGGGTTCTGCAAACGGGCAAGCTCACGAGCCGCCGCGCAAATGGTCATAGACATATTGGTGCCGGTGTCGCCGTCGGGAACGGGAAACACATTGAGCTCGTCGACCTTTTGCTTGACATTGCTAAGGCTGTTTGCCGCCGAGATGATGGCATTTTTGAGCATCATACCTTGAATCATAGCTTTGTATCCTCCCTATCGGTGTCAGGCCTTCATGCCGTCCACATAGACATTGACGCGCTTGACCTCAAGGCCCGTCGCCGTTTCGACGGTATAGCGCACTTTATTGACAATACTTTTGGTGATCGCGGCAATGTTGATGCCGTGAAGCACGGTGATGTGAAGATCGATGATCAGCTTGCGGTTTTCCACGCGTACCGAAACGCCTTCATCCAGATGGGGTTTCTTGGAGAAAAAGCCGCGGATGCCTTGCTTTGCGCTTGCTTTGCACATACCCGCCACGCCGAAGCAGGAGGATGCCGCATTACCAATCAGGCAAGCAAAATACTCCCCCGAAATATCAATGGTGCCAAGGTGGTTTTCCAGTCGGATCATATTACAACACGCCTTTCCGTTGAATTGACAGAGTAGACCGGGATTTTGAGAGAAATCCGCAAAATCCCAACATAGTCATCTTATTATAGCGCATTTTTTCAAAATAATCAAGCGAAACTTTCTTGCAGGACATAGAACTGCGTGATATAATACCTATATATTATAGTTAGTTTTCACAGAAAGGGGTGAGCCTATGCACGACGACCGCCATCGTCCCATCCAGTTTCTCAAAGGAGTCGGTGAAAAACGCGCCGCTTTATTTGCACGATTAGGAATCCACACGGTCGGCGACCTGCTTTCGTATTACCCTGCGCGATATGAGGACTGGTCGCAGATCGTGTCCATTGCCGGTGCGCCCATCGGTGAGCCGTGCTGTATCCGTGCCGTACCGCTCGCCAAGCCCGTGGAGCATCGCATCCGCAAAGGACTGACGCTGTACAAATTCACCGTCAGCGACGGCATCAGCGGTATGCAGATCACCCTGTTCAACAACAAATATCTGGCAGGCACGATCAAAGCAGGCGAACCCTATCTCTTTTTCGGTACAGTGGAGCAACAATACCACCGCTTTGAAATGAGCTCGCCCGCCATTGCTCCCGCAACGGGCGGTCAGCGCATCCGACCGATTTATCGGCAGACGGCAGGTCTCAACTCCGCTGCAATCGAACGCGCCGTCAAAGCGGCTATGGAGCTTGTCGGTGACCCGCTCGATACCGATGCGCTTCCTATGGATCTCCGCGCACGCCACAACCTGCTGTCCCGCTCGCAGGCGCTGTATCAGGTACATTTCCCTGCTTCGGGTGACGCACTCAAAGATGCGCGCAAACGGCTGGTGTTTGAGGAGCTGTTTATTCTTCAGCTTGGATTACTCCGCCTTAAAGGGAGCCTTCGCTCCCGTACTGCTATCACCCTGACTGCCGATCATACCGCCGAATTTGAGTCGCTTCTCCCCTTTACGCTGACAGGTGCACAACGCCGCGCACTCACCGATTGTGTGAACGATATGCACACCGACCGCCCAATGAACCGTCTGGTACAAGGCGATGTCGGCAGCGGCAAAACCGCCGTGGCGGCAGGCGTTGCATTCAACCTTATCCGCAACAGCTGGCAGGCGGCGATGATGGCACCGACCGAAATTCTTGCCACCCAACATCACAGTTCTTTAACAAAACTGCTCGCTCCGTGCGGTGTGCATGTGGAATTGCTGGTAGGCAGTATGGGCACAGCGGCAAAGCGAAAAGTGCTGGAAGGGCTTGCCGACGGGTCGGTTGATCTGGTCGTCGGCACACACGCCTTGCTGTCGGATAAAGTGCAATTTCAAAAGCTCGGTTTAGTCATTACCGACGAACAGCACCGTTTCGGCGTCAATCAGCGTGCGATTCTGTCCTCCAAAGGACAGTCGCCGCATCGCCTTGTTATGTCGGCAACCCCTATTCCCCGCACACTTGCCCTGATGATCTACGGCGATCTGGATGTATCGGTGCTGGACGAATTGCCCCCCGGCCGACAGCCGATTGCGACATACGCGATTACTCCCGACAAGCGCGAACGCGCTTACGGGTATATTGATAAATTCCTCTCAGAGGGACGGCAGGGTTACATCGTCTGCCCGCTCATCGAGGAGGACGAGGAAGACCCCAAGAACGAACTTCTCGCCGCCACCGAGTATTATCAACGGTTGCAACAGACTCCGCTTGGGCGCTATCGCATCGGTCTGCTGCACGGCAAGATGAAAGGCGCACAGAAGGATGAGATCATGCGCGCCTTTGCGGCACACGAGCTGGATCTGCTGGTTTCCACGACGGTCATCGAAGTGGGTGTCGATGTCCCCAATGCCGTAATTATGGTGCTGGAAAATGCCGAGCGCTTCGGTCTGGCACAGATGCACCAGCTTCGCGGTCGTGTCGGTCGCGGCAAGCATGCCTCATGCTGTATCCTGATCTCCGAAGCACGCTCGGAGGATACGCGCCATCGCCTCAAGGTGATGTGTCAGACAAACGACGGTTTCCGCATTGCAGAGGAGGATCTTAAGCTTCGCGGACCCGGTGACTTCTTCGGTAACCGCCAGCACGGTCTGCCGGTGCTGTCCATCGCCGACCTCAAAGGTGATATGCTTGTTCTTCAGGAAGCGCAGAAAGAAGCGCTCGCGGTTTCCAGACAAGACCCCTCCCTTACGCTGCCCGAGCATGCGGCTGTGCGCGAGATGGTTGCCCGCCTGTTCGCCGCCGTCGGCGAAAACGGCATGAACTGATGTACAATAAAAATGACCCGTCATCGGTGGATGACGGGTCATTTTTTATGCGGTTCGGGTGGAACGCTGTTTCTCGCCGCTGTCCTGCACGCCTTCCGCGCGAAGCACATACAGCATTGTGCGCCAAAGGATCTTGAGATCCATCAGGAAGGTGGCGTGGCGGGCATAATAGCCGTCGAGGAATGCCTTTTGTACGATCGGCAGTTCGTCACGGCCGCGCACCTGCGCAAAACCCGTGATACCCGGGCGCACCTCAAATGCACCGTGAAGCTCACGAAGCGCCAGCAACTCTTCCTCTGTCAGCACCACAGGGCGAGGGCCGATAAAGCTCATATCGCCTTTGAGCACATTCCACAGCTGCGGCAATTCATCCAGACTGAACTTACGCATAATGTGTCCGATCGGCGAAATAAAATCATTGGCATTTTTGAATTCATAGGTCGCGAGATTTTCCGGAGCACTTTTGCTCATCGTGCGGAACTTGATCATACGGAACGATTTGCCGTTCCGGCCCATACGGGTCTGTACAAAGAACGGCGAACCCGCTGTGTCGTAAGTCGCGATCAGCGTCAGAAGCAACAAGACCGGAAACAGCACAACCAACAATGTCATGGAAAAGAGAATATCCATCAACCGTTTGCAGAACAGGAAGCTCCGTCGGGGTGTTTTGGTTGCCGCCGACCGTGCATTGATCGAAACAATATTCCGCATCGAAAACACCCTCCTTTTTTCAAAAAAATCAAGCTGTTGTCACTTTCGGTTTTTCGATTTCCTTTTATTGATTATCATTAAAAAATTGGCGTTTTATTTGACTGTACGCATTATACTACCCTTTCTTCTCTTTTGCAAGTGTTCCCGAAAAGAATTCATACAAATCGGCAACCTCCCAAACATTTTTTGCCGTTTTTCGATAATTTTGTGCATTTTACCAGCTAAATGTTACAGGTTTGTTATCTTCTTTGCATATCACCTCCTTTTTTGTTGATTTTGCTTGTATTTTCAGCAAAAACAGAGTATACTATAAAAACAAGTACGAACAAGGAGGGACGCTCTTTGTATCACTACGCCAAACGCGCTTTTGATATTGTGTTTTCCATCTTGTTGTTGATTGTATTGTCGCCGCTTTTGCTGGCTGTTATGCTGGTACTTGCTGTCACGACACGCGGTAAACCAATCTTTCGGCAACAGCGGGCAGGAAAGCTCGGAAAACCGTTTTATATTTATAAATTCCGCACGATGCAGATTGATGCACCGCCGCATATGCCCACACCTGATTTCAACGACGCAAACCGTTACATAACACCGTTCGGGCATTTTTTGCGACGCACCAGTATTGATGAGCTTCCTCAGTTATGGAATGTGCTCAAAGGCGATATGAGTTTCATTGGCCCTCGCCCCGTGATCCTCGCCGAGGTAGAGTTGCTGCGCCAACGCCAGAAACGCGGCGCTGATAAGGTTCTGCCGGGCATCACAGGCATCGCCCAGCTTCACGGTCGTGATCTGGTGGATCTGGATCACAAGGCTCGTTATGATACCTATTACGCCAACCACATGAGTTTATGGATGGATGTACGACTGGTATTGCTGACGGTTGTGTGCGTCGTCCGTCGATACGGTATCCGCGAAGGCACCTTTGAAGAACAACAATAAACGGCT
>JAZRTC010000043.1:0-30599 GCA_045651865.1 Acutalibacteraceae bacterium | reverse complement strand
AAAGCCGCCCGGACAGTCCTGTCCGCGCGCCGGATGCGCGCTTTTTTACAGGAGAGAGGCGGCCTCTTCGTCCACGATGATCTGGCAGTTGGGATGCAGCTGCAGGATGGATGCGGGGCACTTGGAGGTAACGGGGCCCTTGACGGTATCGAGGATGGCCTGCGCCTTGCCCTTGCCGGTGGCCAGCAGGATCACGCGCTTGGCGGTCATGATGGTGCCCACGCCCATGGAAATGGCCTTTTCGGGCATGTCCTCGGGCTTGTCAAAATACTGGGCGTTGGCGTCGCGGGTGGACTGAGTGAGGGTGACGATGTTGGTGCCGTAGACAAAATCGTCCTCGCGCGGCTCGTTGAAGCCGATGTGGCCGTTGTGGCCGATACCGAGGATCTGCAGGTCAATGCCGCCTGCTGCATCAATCGCCGCATCATAAGCCTTGCACTCCTCAGCGGGATCTGCCGCCATGCCCGACAGCACATGGATCTGCTCCTCGGGGATGTTGATGTATTTAAAAAGATTGTCGTGCATGAAGTAGTAGTAGCTCTGATCGTGATCGTGATCAAGACCAACATACTCGTCAAGGTTGTAGGTGGTCACACCCGAGTAATCCACAGCGCCTTCTTCATAAAGCGCCGCCATACGGCGGTAGGTGGGCAGGGGAGTGGAACCGGTTGCAAGACCGAGAACACAGTTGGGTTTGGAAATGACTTGAGCCGCGAACAAAGAAGCTGCAGCAGCGCCGATCGCATCGGCATTTTTATAAACGCGTACATTCATGACACTGGTCATCCTTTCCTTTTTGGCATTTGTTTAACGCCATATTCTGCTACCATTATCCGCTTTTTTGGCTAAAAACCCCATATATTTTCGGACGCTAATTTTGCACTTTCGGTCATTCCCAAAAATAGGGTAGACAAACGAAAAAATACTAGTATAATATTGGGTGCAAATATTGATGAAACATAGAGAGAAGTGTCGTAAAATGAAACCAATGTTATTTAAAACCCTTAAAACATATTCTTGGCAACAGCTTGGTAAAGATGCAATCGCCGGTCTGATCGTAGCGATCATCGCGTTGCCGCTTTCCATCGCTCTTGCAATTGCATCGGGTGTCAGCCCCGAGCAAGGCATCTACACGGCGATCGTAGCGGGTTTTGTGATTTCGTTCCTTGGTGGCAGTACCGTGCAGATTGCAGGCCCTACGGCGCCATTTGCAACGATTGTAGCAGGTATTGTCGCCAAAAACGGTATGAACGGTTTGATCGTATCTACAATTATTGCAGGTGTTTTTCTCATCCTGATGGGTGTGTTTAAACTCGGCAATCTGATCAAGTTTATTCCTTTTACGATCACCACCGGTTTTACAGCAGGTATCGCCGTAACAATTGTTCTCGGTCAGCTCAAAGACTTTTTCGGTGTGACATATCCTGCCGGTATGCATACCATCGAAACCATGGAAAAGGTCAAAGCGTTTGTTGCCGGCTTCGGTTCTTTCCAATGGGAAGCACTTGTCGTCGGTGCTGTGTGTTTGCTTGTATTGATCGTCATGCCGAAGATTACGGAGAAAATCCCCGGATCGCTTGTTGCGGTGCTTGTCGGCATTGCTATGGTACAGTTTATCCCTGCGTTCCAATCTGTGCCGACCATCGGCGCACAGTATGCGGATATCCCTACGGGTCTTCCGAAGTTTACACTGCCGTCGGTTGATTTTGCGTTGATTCAGAACTCGCTCTCGGACGGCTTTACCATTGCTATTCTGGCGGCGATTGAGTCGCTTTTGTCCTGCGTGGTTGCAGACGGTATGGTCAAGAGCAAGCACAATTCCAATATGGAGCTTGTAGCACAGGGTGCAGGTAACATTGCATCGGTGCTGTTTGGCGGTATTCCGGCTACGGGAGCCATCGCTCGTACTGCTGCAAATGTCAAAAACGGCGGTAGAACACCTGTTGCGGGTATGGTGCACGCGGTGGTATTGGTGCTTGTTTTGTTGGTGCTGATGCCGTATGCAAAGCTGATTCCGATGCCGACGATTGCTGCAATTCTGATTATGGTTGCGTACAATATGTCTCATTGGCGCACCTTTGTTCACACCGTTAAAACGGCGCCTAAAAGCGATATTACCGTGCTGGTTGTAACCTTCCTGCTGACCGTGATTTTTGATCTGGTTATTGCAATTGAGATTGGTATGCTGCTTGCGTGCCTGTTCTTTATGAAGCGCATGAGTGATGAGACTGGCGTTAAGAGCTGGAAATACACCGGCGAAACGGATTCCGAAGCGGAACAGGAACGCTTGATGAATATTCCGTCGGAAATCAGCGTTTACGAGATCACAGGACCGCTGTTCTTCGGCGCAGCGGATCGACTGGATAATATTGCCATGCGCGATAAAACGAAGGTGCTGATCCTGCGTATGCGAAGCGTTCCTGCGCTTGACAGTACAGCGATGAACGGTCTGGTTAATTTGCATTCCCGCTGCCAAAAGAGGGGTGTGGTAATGGTGTTGTCCCATGTCAACGAACAACCGTTGCATGCGATGCAAAAGGCCGGATTTGATGTGCTGGTTGGTCAGGAACATTTCTGCGAGCATATCAATGCCGCAATTGATCACGCAAAAGAATTGATTTAAAAAGTGAAGCGGTTGGAGCAATTCAATCGCTTCTCTTTTTTGTACGATAAATCATCAATTTTTCTTGCGAAAATGGTTATAATTTGATATGATAGATTTAACGCGAAGAAGGGGATAGCGGTTGAAACAGAAGCTCCGTAAAGGGATCAATTTTATAAAAACCGTTATTACCGATTTTCATCCGGATCTGATCACTTCATACACAGCAAGCGTAGCGTGGTTTATTATGCTGTCGTTTTTGCCGTTTATGATCATGTTGTTATCTCTTGTAAGATTTATTCCGTTTTTACAGGATGAAAATGTCTCACTTGATATCGGGTTTGTTCCGGTTGGTTTGCGTGATCTGGTTCAATCGTTGCTGACAGAGATAACAGAACATACTTCATCGGTTGTTCTTCCGATCGGTGCTGTAACAGGGTTAGTCTCCGCTTCAACAGGGGTTGCGTCGCTGATCAAGGGATTAAATGTGATTTATAAACATCGTGAAACCCGTCCGATGTGGCGCGTGCGTTTGATGTGTCTTGTATATACGATAGTGTTTTTATGTATACTTGTGGCGGTTCTTTTACTGGTCGTGTTCGGTAAAACATTGTATCAGGCGTTAAGCCAATCGGTTTTACAGCTTCCGATCGGAATTTCCCGTATGATTAATTGGCGTTTATGGGTCATCGTGTTGATCTTGTCCTTGTTTTTCACTTTGTTATATAATATTGTTCCAAACCGTAAATCGAAATGGTACAGCGAAATTCCGGGTGCGGTTGTTGCATCTTGTGTTTGGATGGCATTTTCACATCTTTACTCGCTGTATATTACAAATTTTGATCGTTTTACGATGATATACGGTAGTCTGACTTTGATTATTCTTCTGATGATTTGGCTGTATGCCTGTATTTTCATTGTGTTTATCGGTGCTTTTGTAAATGTATTGTTGCAAGAACATTTCTTAAAGAAAAGGGGATAGGTCGAAGCGAGATAACCCGCTTCGACCTATCATAAAGCTATTTGATTCCGTTATCGACAGTGCATCTTACACGGTCCGCCGTTTGAGAATGTGTTGCACTCTGTATCGCTGCTGCAATAAGCGCTTGCGCCGCCGATTTTGATAGCTTTGGCCACACAATCGCCATGACAATTGTATTCACATTTGGTTGCTGTACAAGCCACCTTCAGCTGATTGTCGGGATGACAATAGGATTCTGCGCGATTGGTCGCTTTTTGCGATCGTTCACGGAAAGAGGCACAGCGCGTTTCGTGCGGAACTTTTGCTTCGTGACCGCCATCTACCTGAATATCCGGGCGACAGCATTTCGAATCGGCATTGTATTCACAATGCACGGCACTGCATTGAAGTTTTGTCATAAAAAACCGCTCCTAACTCTAAGGATTGCATGCCAAAACAAATCCGGTCGATTGCTTTGGCATCGGTTTTAGTATGTGATAGGGCAAAGAATTTTATTCTGTATGAACGATAAAGAAATATTGATAACTATACAAAATAAATGTTTTGTATAGTAGGAAGTGGGAAGAAATAATGAAACAAGAGTATTTGCAGCAATGCCCGATGATTTTACGGGAATTTCTCGGTTATACAGAAACGATCAAAGGTCGCTCTTCTGCAACGGTTGATGAATATTTTATAGATCTTCGTACCTGTTTTCGTTTTATGAAACGCTTACGCAACATTGTTTCTGCGGATGTCGATTTTGAGTCCATTTCAATTGATGATATTGATTTACATTTTATCGAATCGATTACGCTTACCGATGTATATGAATATATGAATTTCCTGCGTCAGGAACGCTCCAATTCCAATAAAACGCGTGCTCGCAAAACAACATCCCTTCGGATGCTATTTCGGTATTTAACGGATATTACACACCAGCTTGAGTATAATCCGTTGCGCGCGGTTGAAATTCCTAAAACCGCCAAGACCTTACCAAAATATCTGACATTGGAACAATCACAGCAATTGCTTTCAGCGGCATCAGCTACTTCGAGCGAATTTCCGGAGCGCGATTACTGTATGCTTACTCTTTTGCTGAATTGCGGTTTGCGTCGCGCGGAGCTTGTGGCAATCAATTTACGGGATATCCGCAACGATAATACACTCCGTATAAAAGGCAAAGGAAATAAGCAACGCATTGTATATTTAAATGAGGCTTGCCGTGAGGCGATTGCTGCATATTTAAAGGTGCGTCCTGTTGATGGCGTAATCGATCGGGATGCATTGTTTTTAAGCCGTTTAAAAAAACGCATCAGTTTACAAGGCGTTCATTATGTTGTAAAAGGATATTTAAAACAGGTTGACGGTGCGGAAGATATGTCCACGCACAAACTGCGTCATACAGCTGCTACAATGATGTACCAATACGGTCATGTTGATATCCGCGTTTTGCAGGAGATTCTTGGTCATGAAAATCTTGGAACGACGGAAATCTATACACATTTAAGCGATCAGCAGATTCGTGATGCACTGGAAAGCAATCCGTTAGGTCATATTCATCCGCCTGCATCTTCTGATGATAAATAAAAAAAGAGACGCAAAAATGCGTCTCTTTTTTTATTTAAATGGTGTCGTCGTCAAGGGATTCGTTGCGTTTTCGAATCTGCTTGATATCACGATTGCTGTATTGTTTCGGGATGGTATTCTCGGTTTGAACCGGAGTTTCTTCAGAACCACGGTCTGTGAACACCTTCTCTTCCCCATCTTCAGCGTCTTCCTCATCGTCAAACAAATTCAATAACGCCTTGTCCTTTTTAGCGTCTTCGGGATGAGCTTCATAATACGGATCAATCATGTTCTTTTTGATAACGGGAAAAACACAAAATTGAATAATAAACGATTGAATAGCGGGTAAAAACAGAAGCGCTAACAATCCCATAATGATCGTGATCAGCGCATCTTCAAAAATGAAGATCCACAACAGTGGCAATCCAAACAGGAATGCATAAATCACGATCAACGCACCGCTGATAATCAGATTTTGCTTTAATCCGGCGCTGGACAGCAAAAGACTGTTGCGGTACAGTTGTTTGATTGAAAGGTTGAATGTAACAATCAGAAAGTTGATGTAATACTGTAAAAATGAAAATACAATAAAGAGACAACCGGCAACAACAAATCCGATTTTATACAAAACAGAAGTTTCCCAGAAGTAAAAATAGAAACTCATGGCAAAAAGCAGTATAGCGGTGACCAACAAATTGATCAGACCGACAACCAATGCTTGTTTCCAATTTTTTTTGATGGTCGTGAAAAAATCGGATGTCATGAATACAGGCTTGCGTCGGGAGTAGTTTCTTGTGATATACGCGATGCCGGTATTGGCAAAGCCGACCGTTACAACGGGAATACACAAAAGCCAGTACAAAAGACTGAGCGGAACAAAATTCCAGAATTTTTCGCGGAAAATTTCCCAGAACAGCGCGATCCCCTTTTTTTCGGGCGCGTGTTTGTCGATACCGGGACCCGGCTTTTCAAAATTGAGTAATCCTCCGAAACCGGCCATTACCCCATCTCCTTTGATTTTACATCGATGATTTTAAAACTTGTAGTAGAATTTCCGTAATCGACGCCGCAAGAACCAATCCAAAACAAAGTGTAAAGGATACCAGATAGCGTCTGAACTCAGACCATAAGCTCCCGCAATGCGCACCGGAGGGCAAAAGTTGGCGACTGTACACACACGACATGTGCAAGGATCGACGGACAGCCAGCAGTGTCGCAATACCGGCAATTAAAACAGGCAAATACACCGTCAATGCTGTATTCCAAAAGCCGTATGCAAGGTAGGACACGCTTATTATCACGCCGACACGAAAGCCAAATAACAGCACCGTACACAAAATCAACGGACATCCAAATGCTGTCAATCCAAATAAAAACAGGAAGACAAGTATAAGCGAATGTCGTATACAGGAACCGATAATCGCGGTCGACGCATTCTGCCAGTCGATGGATTGCGGCGACTTGTAAAGAAGCTCGCTGACAAACGCACGGTGTTCCTCGTTTAAAGCCCGAAACACAGATATTCCTAAAACAACACCGCCGATTATAAGACACAGTAAGGCAAAAACGGAACTGTGTTGATACACAAATTTTTTTGTTGCTTCAATATTCTTATAAATCGGGTGTCTAGATCGAAATCGCTTCATAGATATGTTTCCTCCGTATTTACAACCTCAGGAAACAATATGCACGATTCAATAGAAATATGTGTTAATCTTCGTCAATTGACAAAGCGGCACGGATCATCAACGCGCACTCAAGGCGTTTCTTTTCCAGATCGCAAGAAAGTTTATGCGATTTGCGAATATCACCCATATATTGCTGGTTGTTGGCGTTACAACCGCCCGAGCAATAGAACTTCGCCCAGCAGTTGCGGCAATCCTCTTTTGCGTAAACCGTGGCTTTTGCAAAATCTGCCTTCATATCGGTGTTGTAGTCGCCTGTAAGGACATCACCCATCTTCCATTCGGGTTTACCGACGAACTGATGGCAGGGATACACACCGCCTTGAGGCTCGACTGCGGCATATTCGTTACCGCAACCGCAACCGCGCAGGCGTTTGATCGCACACGGACCTTGTTCCAGATCAATCATAAAGTGGAAGAAATTGAAGCAGGAACCTTGTTTTTTCTTTTCGAGGATATACGCCGCCAGACGATCGTATTCTGCAAATACAGTATCCAGATCTGTCTCATCGATCGAGAACGGTAAATTCGGGTCAGAAACAACAGGTTCGACAGAAATCTGATCAAAGCCGAGCGATGCCATGTGCAAAACATCTTCAGCAAAATCCAGATTGTTTCTGGTGAAAGTGCCGCGGACATAATAATCTCCATCGCCGCGCATCTCAACAAAATGTTGATATTTCGGGACAATGCGGTCATAACTGCCATGTCCTGCCGCGTTGGGGCGCATAGCGTCGTTAATCTCTTTACGGCCGTCGAGAGATAATACGACATTGTGCATTTCCTTGTTGAGATACTCGGAAATTTCATCCGTAAGAAGCATACCGTTGGTTGTCATTGTGAAACGGAAGCGTTTATTATGCTTTGCTTCAAGAGAACGCGCATATTCCACTGTTTTCTTAACAACATCGAAATTCATGAGCGGTTCGCCGCCGAAGAAATCCAGTTCAAGATTATGGCGCGTACCCGAATGAGCAATCAGAAAATCAATAGCCGCCTTGGCAACTTCCTCTGACATCACCTCAGCACAGCCACCGTAAACGCCTTGCTCAGCAAAACAATATTTACAACGCAGGTTGCAGTCGTGAGATACATGCAGACACATGGCTTTCAGCGGTGCGCTGACCATCATATCGGCAAACTTCTCATAATCATCCTCACTGAAAAGAATACCGTCTTTTTTAAGTGCACAAAGCTCCGCAAAAGCCTCTTTGACTTCATCAGAGTCGTATTTCGAGAGGGTGTTTAATACCTGCTCAGGGCATTCGCCTTCAAATGCTTCGCCGACAAGTTCTAAAAGATCGTAAACCAGATCGTCCACCACATGTACAGCGCCGCTGTGAACATCCAGAACAATATTATATCCGTTGTTTTTAAATTGATGAATCAATGATAACGCATCCTTTTATACAGCGAAAAACAGGGCGGATCGAATATCCGCCCTGCAGGTCGCTAAAATTTTCAGATCTGTAGGAACTTACTTGCTGTTGTGCTCACACTTCTGGTTCGCAACTGTGCAAGAGGTCTTGCAAGCAGATTGGCAGGAAGCCTGGCACTCGCCGCAGCCGCCCTTAGCCGCAGATGCTTTCAGGTTCTTGTGATTGACAGTCTTGATGTGTTGCATAATAACATCCTCCTAAACCTTTTTATGACGATTCATCGGATATGAACTCCAATGAAGCATTACCGTTTTTTGTGCTGCTTGCCGGTGTTAACAGCGAAGATTCCGCCCACCATGCCGCAAGCAATCATAATCAGCACTTTAATCAACAAAAACGATCCGTCGCTTTCATTGAAAAAGTTGAAACCAGCTGCCGTAGAAAACACAAACAAAATCAAGGCCGAAAGAACACCCAGCAGCCAACCGGTTCTTTTGTTTGTTTTGGCACAGGCGAATCCGCCTGTGAATGCCCCGAGTGCGTTTGAAACCGTAGCAAGCGGAACAACAGCAGCAGTCGGCAAATCATACGCTGTCGCGATTGCAGAAAGAATCAGTAACGAAAGCAATACGCTCAGTGCGCCGACAATCAGTCCGATCAATAACGATCGGATAAACCGGAGTGGCATATTTGACTCCTCTTTGCGTGTGTTCATATCACATACCGTCCTTCCGAGTTATATATACTCATCAAATGGTATGCGCGGGTAAACCGGATTATGCTGTTGTGATATCAGATATCGTCATCGTCATCATCGATATCGTCAGCATCGTGAACCGTGTTGTTGCTTTGAACAGCCCACTTTTTGATGGTCATTTTGTTACGGTCAGCACCGGTTTCAATGACGATCTCTTCGTCCTTCACTTGCAGAACGCGACCGCAGATGCCACCGATCGTGGTGATTTCATCACCAACGCGAAGATTATTGCGGAGCTTTTGCTCTTCCTTCTGACGCTTACGCTGCGAGGAAAACATATAGATGAACAGACCGATCATCAGCAGAAACGGGAGCACAAGCGAAATCAACGAACCGCCCTCGGGCGTTGTTGCAGTTTGTTCAGCAAAAATAGGCATAAAAAAACCTCCTTTAAAATAAATAACATTCATATTATAACGGATTTTTCCTGGAATAGCAAGAGAAAAAACGAAAATTCACAAAGATTTAAATACGGATATCCAGACGATTGGTATATTCGCGATAGAAACTTTCAAAGCAACCATTATCGAGTGCTTCGCGGATGCGTTCCATCAACGAATTGTAGAAATACAGATTGTGCATAACCGCCAGTCGCATACCAAGCATCTCCCCTGCCTTGAACAAATGACGGATATAGGCACGGCTGTATCGCTGACAAACGGGACAATCGCAATGCTCATCGATCGGGCGGTCATCTTCGGCGTATTTGTTGTTGATCAGATTGCGGTGACCTTCCCAAGTGAATACATGGCCGTGTCTGGCATTACGCGACGGCATCACACAGTCAAACATATCCACACCGCGATAAACCGCTTCCAAAATATTTTCAGGCGTACCGACACCCATCAGATAACGCGGTTTATCTTTGGGCATAAACGGCTCAACCGCTTCAATGATGCGATACATATCCGCAGCAGGTTCACCAACCGCCAGACCGCCGATCGCATAGCCGTCAAGCCCCATTGTGGCGATTTCTTTCATGTGTTCGACACGGAGGTCATCAAAAGTGCACCCCTGATTGATGCCGAACAACCACTGCTGTTTATTAATCGTGTCATCCGATTCGTTCAGACGGCGCATTTCCTTTTGGCATCGCTCCAGCCACCGTGTAGTACGCGCAACAGACGCTTTTGCATAAGAATATTGTGCGGGATTTTCCACACATTCATCAAATGCCATCGCGATCGTGGAAGCCAAATGCGATTGAATACGCATGCTCTCTTCAGGTCCGATGAACAGTTTTTTGCCGTCAATATGCGACGAGAAGGAAACGCCTTCTTCTTTGATTTTACGGAGTGTTGCCAGCGAGAACACCTGAAATCCTCCGCTATCGGTCAGAATAGGACCTGACCATCCTGTAAACTTGTGCAAGCCACCGCGGCGATAAATCAGTTCGTCACCGGGACGGACATGCAAATGATAGGTGTTGCAAAGCTGAATCTGACACTTCAGATCCTTCAGGTCGTGAGCAGATACAGCACCTTTAATCGCACCGCTCGTTGCCACATTCATAAAAAGCGGTGTTTGTACGGTACCGTGCGGTGTTTCCAGAACGCCGCGTCGCGCATTTCCTTCGGTTTTCAGTATACGAATACCCATAGTATAACATCCTTTATCAGGTAATAATCATCGCATCGCCAAAGCTGAAAAAGCGATAGCGTTCATTTACGGCGTGACGGTACGCGTTCATAGTATTCTCATAACCTGCAAACGCACTGACAAGCATAATCAGTGTACTTTCGGGCAGATGGAAGTTTGTGATCAGACCGTCGAGCACCTTAAATGTGTACCCGGGATAAATGAAGATGCTTGTCCATCCGTCCGCAGCGTGAACAAGACCGTCTTCGCCGACACCGACACTTTCGAGCGTACGGCAACTGGTTGTACCAACGGCAATGACGCGACCGCCGTTTGCTTTCGTGCGGTTAATCAGGTTTGCCGTTTCTTTCGATAAATCATAATGTTCTGCATGCATCAGGTGTTCCTGAATATTCTCTACTTTGTCAGGACGGAATGTACCCAGTCCGACATGGAGTGTTACAAAACCGACCGAAACACCTTTTGCGCGGACAGCATCCAATAGCTCAGGGGTAAAATGCAGACCGGCAGTCGGTGCGGCGGCAGAACCGACCTCACGCGAATATACCGTTTGATATCGTTCCTGATCCTCGAGTTTCTCTGTAATATACGGCGGTAACGGCATTTCACCGATTTGTTCGAGCACCTCATAAAAATTACCGTTATACGAAAACTTCACCATACGGTTGCCGCCGTCGAGAATTTCCAGAACATCCGCGTGAAGAAGACCGTTCCCGAATTCAATCACATCTCCGGGGCGTGCTTTTTTTCCGGGGCCTGCCAGCACTTCCCAACAATCGTTGCCGTGAGCCTGTAACAGCAAAAACTCGACACCGCCACCCGTGGGAACACGGTGACCGTAAATGCGGGCAGGTAAAACGCGACTGTCGTTCAGGATCAGGCAATCGCCTTCGTTCAGGAACGAGAGAATATCCTCAAAATGTCCGTCGGAAACAACACCCGTCTTTCGGTTTAAAGAGAGCAAACGGGAAGCGGAGCGAGGTTCAATTGGGGTTTGGGCGATCAATTCTTCGGGAAGATCGTAATAAAAATCGCTGGTTTTCATCAAACAACCTGTCTTTCCAAAATAAATTTCATAAAATGAGTAAATTTCACATAAATGTATTTGACAACAAATTCACATAATGATAAAATATATTGTGTATTGCGTTCTTTACATAGTATACCAGTTCGGAACGCCATCTGTCAATATCGGGCTTACAGATTTGCCCGTTTTTACCAAGGAAAGGATGCGGTATTTATGAAACAATTTAAAGTCGGTATCATCGGCGCTACAGGTATGGTTGGTCAGCGTTTTGCGACTCTGCTTGAAAATCATCCGTGGTTCAATGTCACAACTCTTGCGGCAAGCGGTCGCTCTGCCGGTAAAACATATAAAGAGGCCGTTGGCTCGCGTTGGGCAATGAAAACCCCGATGCCCGAATCCATGGCGGATATGATCATTGTGGATGCGGCGGACATCGCGGCTGTTACGGCAAATGTGGATTTCTGCTTCTGCGCAGTGAATATGAAAAAAGACGAAATCAAAGCACTTGAGGAAGCATACGCAAAAGCGGAGTGCCCCATCGTCTCGAATAACAGCGCACACCGTTTCACCTCGGATGTGCCGATGGTGATTCCGGAGCTGAATGCCGATCACATCAACATCATTCCTGCTCAGCGTCGCCGTTTGGGCACTAAGCGCGGTTTTATTGCGGTAAAATCCAACTGCTCGCTCCAGAGCTATGTTCCGGCGCTGTTCCCGCTTTCGAAGTTCGGCATCGATAAAGCGCTTGTGTGCACCTATCAGGCGATTTCCGGTGCAGGTAAAACCTTTGAAACCTGGCCCGAGATGGTCGACAATGTAATCCCCTACATCGGCGGTGAGGAAGAAAAATCCGAAAAAGAACCGCTGAAGATCTGGGGTACCATCGAGGGTGATGAGATCGTCAACGCTACCTCCCCCGCTTTCACCGCGCAGTGCCTGCGTGTTCCTGTTTCGGACGGCCACTTTGCGGCAGTGTATTGTTCATTCAAAAATAAGCCCTCTAAGGAAGAAATCCTTGAAACCTGGAGTTCTTTTAAGGGCCGTGCACAGGAGCTGGAGTTGCCCAGCGCACCGAAGCAATTTCTGCACTATTTCGAAGAGGATAACATGCCGCAGACGGCATTGAACCGCAACCTTGAGAACGGTATGGCAATCTCGCTCGGCCGTCTCCGTGAGGATTCGCAGTACGATTACAAATTCGTCGGTTTGTCGCACAATACCCTGCGTGGTGCGGCAGGCGGTGCCGTTCTTCTCGCTGAACTTCTTTGCGCTGAAGGATATATGGACTAATCTTCACATATAGTATAAGCACACTACTTTTAGGAGGTCTGTTCTATGAGCAAGAACACCATTTTCACAGGTGCCGGTGTAGCGATTGTTACACCGATGAACGCCGATGGATCGGTGAACTTTGAAAAATACCGTAAATTGATCGATTGGCAGATTGAAAACGGTACGGATGCGATCATTACCTGCGGTACAACCGGTGAATCTTCTACCTTGACAGCAGAAGAGCATGTCGAGGTAATGCGTGTTGCCGTGGAGCAAACAGCAGGTCGCGTTCCGGTCATTGCCGGTACCGGCTCCAACGATACCGCATTCGGTATTGAGCTGTCAGTGGAAGCGAAGGAGCTTGGTGTGGACGGGCTTTTGCTTGTCACGCCGTATTATAACAAAGCATCTCAGCGCGGTCTGATTGCTCATTTCAACGCGATTGCCGATGCTGCAAAGCTTCCCGTGATCCTTTACAATGTCCCCTCTCGCACGGGTGTCAACATTCAACCTGCCACAATTGCAGAATTGTACAAAAACCCCTACATTTGTGCTGTAAAAGAAGCGAGCGGTGATCTTTCGCAGATTGCGAAAGTAGCGGCACTTTGCGATATTGATATTTATTCGGGTAACGACGACCAGATTGTCCCCATCCTGTCTCTCGGCGGTAAAGGTGTTATTTCCGTGCTGTCGAATGTGATGCCCAAAGAAACACACGATATCTGCGCAAAGTGGTTTGATGGTGATGTCAAAGGCAGTGCCGCTCTCCAGCTGGAACTTCTGGATCTTTGCAACGGCCTGTTTATGGATGTTAATCCGATCCCCGTGAAAGAAGCAATGAATCTTATGGGCATGAATGTCGGCGAATGTCGCCTTCCCTTGTGTGCTATGGATGACGCTTCCCGTGATAAGCTTGCATCGATTTTGAAAAAACATAATTTGATCGGCTAATTTATCAACAATTAGGATGTGAATGATATGGTACGCTTGATTGTCAGCGGATGTAACGGCAAAATGGGTCGCATGATCAACCTTTGCGTTGCAAATCGTTGCGATTGTGAAATTGTTGCAGGATTTGATATCAACACAGAGTCTGTCAACGGATATCCCGTTTATGCAAACCCCAAGAATTGCGATATTGAAGCGGATGCGATCATTGATTTCTCGCACCCTTCCGCTCTCGACGGTGTTCTTGCGTATGCAAAATCGCACAATCTTCCCGTTGTTGTGGCGACAACAGGACTTTCTGCTGAACAGATCGAATCGGTCAAAGCTATGGCAGAGCATGTACCTGTATTTTTCAGTGCCAATATGTCACTTGGTATCAGCCTGCTCGCCGAGCTGGCACGCAAGGCGGCAGCTGTTCTCGGCGGAGAATTTGATATTGAAATTCTTGAAAAGCATCACAATCAGAAAATCGATGCGCCTTCGGGTACGGCACTTTTACTTGCGGATGCTTTAAAAGACGCTCTTCCCTATGAAGCAGAGTACACTTATGACCGTCATTCCGTCCGCCAGAAACGCGATCGAAAAGAGATTGGTTTCTCCAGCATCCGCGGCGGCACCATTGTCGGTGAACACGATGTGATCTTTGCAGGTCGTGATGAGGTGTTGACTCTCTCCCACTCTGCTGCTTCCAAAGAGGTATTTGCAGTGGGCGCCATCAACGCGGCAATCTTCCTGACAGAACAATCCGCGGGATATTATTCCATGAAGGATCTTGTGGCAAACGCATAATTAAAATATAAAAATGAGCTGTAACGATTGTTACAGCTCATTTTTTATATATCATTGCGAATCACATCTTCGTAAGTTTCGCCTTTCACCACAACACGGGATCCGCCGTTGCCGACCATCACCACAGCGGGATTGGGCAAACGGTTGTAATGGGACGCCATGGAGTAGTTATAAGCTCCCGTAGCCAGTACAGCGAGGATATCCCCTTCTTCTGCCGTTTGTAAATTGGTGTTCTCTTGCAGAAGATCGCCGCTTTCGCAGCATCGACCGGCAATCGTCACCGTCTGATCTGCAGGCTGATCCGCTTTATTAGCGATCAGTGCTGTGTATTCCGCCTGATAAAGTGCATAACGCGGATTATCTGCCATTCCGCCGTCCACGCTGACATAAGTGCGGATACCGGGAATTGTTTTAACACTGCCAACGGTATAAAGTGTAATTCCTGCAGGTGCCACAATAGAACGGCCCGGCTCGATATAAATATGCGGAACAGGATAGTGCAGGCGTTCACAAGTGGCGTGCAAGGCGGTTGCAACACGCGCCATATAGTCGCCGCTTTCAAGAGGTTGATCGCTGTCTGTGTAGCGGATACCGAAACCGCCGCCAAGATCAAGCTCTGTCAAGGTAACACCGTAACGCTCACGGATCGTATCCATAAACCCGAGCATGACCTCTGCTGCATGCTCAAAGGGTTGTTCATCAAAGATCTGTGAACCGATATGGCAATGAAAGCCTTTTAATTCCACATTGGTAAGTTTCAAGGCTTCGCCGACTTCTTCGAGCGCTTCGCCGTTTTCTAAGGTAAAACCAAACTTGGAATCGATCTGACCTGTTTTCACAAAATCATGAGTATGAGCGTCAATACCGGGCGTAATACGCATAAAAATGGAAACCGTCTTGTCATGAGCGGCGGCAACACGCGAAATACGACGAAGATCGCAAGGGTTATCCGCTACAATTCTGCCAACACCGCTCGTGATTGCAAGGCGGATCTCTGCCTCGGTTTTATTATTCCCGTGAAAGAGAATGTGCTCAGCGGGAAATCCGACACTGAGCGCGGTGTACAGTTCACCGCCCGACACGACATCGACCCAGCAATCCTCATCTTTCACAATGCGATACATTTCTTTGAACGAACAAGCTTTGCTTGCAAACGCAACTGTTCCGCCGTTCGGATAACAGGCATTCATAGAATCGCGATAGGCACGAAGAGCACCGCGGATCGTGTTTTCATCCATCACATACAGCGGTGTACCGTATGTATCCGCTAAAGAGACGGTATCACAGTATCCGATTGTCAGATGACCCTGATCATTTACCGCTAAGCAAGCGGAAATCGTTTGAGGATTCATAATTGTTTCACCTCTATTATTCTTCATCGGAGCAAACCTCTTCAATAATCTGAAGAAGTTGCTCGGCACCTTCCCCGTTTTCGGACGAAAACGGGATGGTCAACATGCCTTCGTAGTCCGCAAGCTCCACAGCAAGTTCTTGTTCGCGGCGAAGCCGTTCTCCCTTTTTGAGCTTGTCGGCCTTCGTGAACACAACAAGAAACGGGAGTTCGTTGTCAACCAGATATTCCAGCATCATATAATCGTCTTTTGTCGGCTTATGACGCATATCAATCAGCTGAATAACAAGACGAAGATCTCGATCACCTGCAAAATAATCGCCGATCAGCTCTCCCCAACGCTTTTTTTCCGCCTGAGAAACTTTTGCGTAACCGTATCCGGGAAGGTCAACCAACCGAAGGGTGTCAAGACGGTAAAAATTGATTGTAGCTGTTTTGCCGGGTGTTGCACTCGTACGAGCCAACGCCTTGCGACCGAGTATACGGTTAATCAATGAGGATTTACCGACATTGGAATGTCCCGAAATCGCAATTTCAGGTAATGTGGAGGCGGGAAGCTGCGACGAGAGTCCCGCTGCCGCTTCAAAAACAGCCGAATGAACATTCACCATATAGTTTCACAACCTTTCCGGATCATCAGGCCATCGGAACAGCAGATGATGTTGATGTGGAATGTGTTTTAGCAGGTACAAAATCTTTTTTTAACGGTATGGATGACACAAATGCGGCTTTAATAACTTCATCCATATGCGAAACAGGGATAATAGTTAACCCGTTTTTGACGGTCTCATCTACCTTATCCAGATCCGAAACATTATCCTTCGGGATCAGAACTGTTTTCATTCCGTTTGTATATGCCGCCATCAGTTTTTCTTTCAGGCCACCGATGGGTAAAATTTTACCGCGAAGCGATAATTCGCCTGTCATGGCAATTTTGCCGCATACAGCAATACCGCTGAGCGCAGAAAGAACGGCTGTTGCCATAGCAGCACCGGCAGACGGGCCATCTTTCGGCACAGCACCTTCGGGAGCGTGCAAATGAATATCCGAAGTGCGGTAAAAATCAGCAGGCAGCTGCCATTCCTTTGATCGGGAACGGACATAGCTGATGGCAAGATGCGCCGACTCTTTCATAACATCACCAAGCGAGCCGGTCAGTTCGATCTTACCTGTTCCCTCGAGAACAGCAACCTCAACAGGCAACATTTCGCCGCCTACGCTTGTCCACGCAAGCCCATTGACGACGCCAACGGTATCCTCATGCTTCTCCTCATCCGGTTTGTACTTGACCGGTCCTAAAAAGGCAGAAAGATCTTTGACCGAAACCGCTGTTTCGCCTTCCAGAATGCGTTTAGCAGCACGACGGCACACTTTGGCAAGAAGGCGCTCCAGCTGACGGACGCCGGCTTCGCGCGTGTATCCCGAGATAATTGCACGGAGTTGTTTATCCGATACGCGAAGTTGTCTGGAGGTCAGTCCGTTTTCTTTGAGTTGTTTTTTGAGAAGATGGCGCTTGGCAATCTGGAACTTTTCTTCTGCGGTATAGCTATCAAGCGTTATGACATCCATACGGTCATATAAAGGTCGCGGGATAGCACTGCCGTCATTCGCAGTCGTCACAAACATAACCTGCGATAAATCAAACGGAAGCTCAATATAATGGTCTACAAACGAATGATTTTGCTCGGCATCCAGCACTTCCAGCAGTGCCGAAGAAGGATCACCGCGGAAGTCATTACCCATTTTATCAATTTCGTCAAGAAGGATGAGAGGGTTTGCTGTTTTTGCTTGTTTAACAGCAGACATAATGCGTCCCATCATTGCACCGATATAGGTCTTTCGGTGACCGCGGATATCCGATTCGTCACGAACACCGCCGAGAGACACACGCACATACTGTCGTCCCGTTGCTTCGGCAATGGAACGCGCAATGGAGGTTTTACCGACACCGGGAGGGCCGACAAGGCAAATAACCTGTGCGGAGCGTGCCTCGCTCAGGTGACGGACAGCCATCCATTCCAGAATCCGCTCTTTTACATCTCTCATACCAAAATGATCACGGTCGAGAATGCGAGCAGCTTCGGAAAGATCGGTTCTGTCCGAAGAATAGATACCCCACGGAAGCTCCAAAACTGTATCCAGATAATTGCGGACAACCGTAGCCTCGTGAGAGCCAAGCGGCATTTTTGAAAGCTTTGCGACCTCTTTGAGCAGTTTGTCTGAGGCTTCAGACGAAAGCTGACAAGAAGCGATCTTTGCACGGTATTCTTCCGCTTCCTCGATCGGACTTTCGCTTTCTCCGAGTTCTTCGGAGATTGCTTTCATTTGTTCACGAAGATAATATTCTTTCTGATTTTGCTCTACCTGTTCCTGTACTCTTGCCTGAATGGTCTGTTCCAAAGAGAGAATAGAATTCTCGCGCTCAAGTATGATAAGAAGCTCTTCTGCGCGCTTGGAAACCGGCAATGTACGCAAAATATGTTGTTTATCCTCAACGGGCAGAGGAATATTCGATGCAATGCTGTCGCAAAGTTCTCCCGCACGCTCGATTGAGCGGATCTGCATATCGAATTCGGGAGATATAGAGGAATAATTCGCATATGAATACAAACGCGAGCGAAGTTCACGGATATATGCGCGTTCTTTCAGTAAACCGTTTAATTTCGGTTCAGGACAGCGTACAAGTCGCGCTTCCAGATACGGTTCACTTTGCGTTACTTGCAGCAACCGAGCCCTGTAAAGGCCCTCTACCATCACACGGAGTGTGTCGCCTTGTGAGCGTAATACCTGACACACTCTTGCTACTACACCAATAGTATACAATTGTGACTTCGATGTGGGATCATCCACGGCAACATCGCGTTGCGTAACCAAAAATATGGTCTGATCGTGTTGCATGCATTCTCCGATGGCAGCGATGGATTTTGCACGACCGACATCAAAATGTACGGGATTGCCAGGAAATACAACCAGCCCCCGTAAAGCAAGCAACGGGAGTGTTTCCATATCCATTTCTCTTGTAGAGATGATCATAGATACCTCCGAAATAAAAACGAGTAAAATCGGACGGCACATTTCGATAGCAATGAAATGTCCGTCCGATTTGTCTTAGTGTGTTGAATTGAGATTATGCAGTGACCTTTTTCTTTTGCGGACGCGTCTTGCTCGCCGCTTTAAGGCGAGAGGGCTTGCGTTCGGGGTTAAAGGTCAACTCAGGTTCTCCCCCATTTTCAACCGTATCTTTGGTGATTACGACTTTTTCGATCGTCGGATCCGACGGGATCGTAAACATCAACTTGGTTAAAATGCTTTCCATAGCAGAGCGGAGACCGCGAGCACCTGTTTTCATAACAATCGTTTTCTGAACGATCGCTCTCAAAGCATCCTGTGTAAATTCGAGTGTAACACCGTCAAGCTCAAACAAACGCACATATTGCTTCAACAGTGAATTTTTCGGTTCAACAAGAATGCGAACCAGTGCATCTGTATCAAGAGCTTCCAAAGCAGTCACAATCGGCATACGACCAACAAGCTCAGGGATAAGTCCGTATTTGATCAGATCCTGAGGAATTACCTGCGCATAAAGTTGGCTGAGTTCCATTTCCTTTTTGGAGTGTACTTCACTGCCGAAGCCGAGAGAAGCCGAAGAAACACGCCGTTCCACAATACGGTCAATTCCGTCAAACGCACCACCGAGAATAAACAGAATGTTGGAGGTGTCGATTTGAATATAGTCTTGTTGCGGGTGTTTGCGACCGCCTCCGGGAGGCACATTCGCAACCGTTCCTTCGACAATTTTCAGAAGCGCCTGCTGTACACCCTCACCGCTGACATCGCGTGTAATGGACGGATTCTCACTGCGACGCGCGATTTTGTCGATCTCATCAATATAGATGATGCCGCGTTCTGCTCGTTGTACACTGCCACCGGACGCCTGAATCAAACGAAGCAAGATGTTTTCGACATCTTCGCCGACATAACCAGCCTCGGTCAAGGTGGTGGCATCGGTGATCGCGAACGGCACATCCAGAATTTTGGCAAGTGTCTGAGCGAGTGCTGTTTTACCGACACCGGTCGGTCCGAGCAACAGCACATTGCTTTTGCCGAATTCCATATCGGTTTCTTTGCCGAAATAAATGCGTTTATAGTGGTTGTAAACAGCCACAGAAAGCGCAACTTTTGCCTGATCCTGTCCGATCACATATTCGTCGAGACCTTTTTTGATCTCACGGGGCGTCGGCAGATACGGCGGTGCATCGTCGATTTTGTCGCGCTTTGTGCGTGTTGTATCACCTATGCTTTCGCTTAAAATGCTTTCACAAAGAGACACACATTCGTTGCAAATGTAAACACCTGGACCCGCGATCAGCTGGACGACTTCGGATTGCGACTTTCCGCAAAATGAACAGAAAATATCGTCGGTTTTCGGCATCGTTCATTAACCTCGTTTCACTTGGGATTACAATTTAAGCACGCTTAGCGATGACCTGATCAATCAGACCGTATTCCATAGCAGTCTGAGCGCTCATATAATTATCACGCTCGGTATCACGCTCGATTACCTCAAGAGGTTGGCCGGTCATTTCAGAAAGCATCTGGTTCATTCTGCCACGGATGTACAAAATATGATCCGCGTGAATTTTGATATCGCTCGCCTGACCCTGTGCACCGCCGAGGGGCTGATGAATCATAATTTCGCTGTTGGGAAGCGCATAGCGCTTGCCCTTAGCACCTGCCGCCAGAAGGAATGCACCCATGCTGGCCGCCATACCGATACAAGTTGTGCAGAAATCACACTTGATAAACTGCATTGTATCGTAAATAGCCATACCGGAAGTCACAGAACCGCCGGGGCTGTTGATATAAAGATGAATATCTTTATCGGGATCCTGTCCTTCCAGGAACAGAAGCTGGGCAACCACAAGCGATGCAGTCACATCGTTGACCTGATCGGACAACAAAATGATGCGATCGTTCAGCAGACGGGAGAAAATGTCATAGGAACGCTCGCCGTGGCTGGTTTGTTCTACAACATACGGAATAAAATTGCTCACACAAAACACCCTTTCATCTGTAATCAAGTATAGGACACGATTGGGAATTTAATCAAAAACTTATTCCTCGGTGATGACTGCGTTGTCCTTGATCAGCTGCATTGCTTTCTCAACAGCGAGCTCGCGGGCAAGATCTTCAGCGGGAACGAATTTCTTGATCTGCTCCACATCCATTTTATAAAGCTCAGCCATTTTTGCATACTCTGCATCGATGTCCTCTGCCGAAACCTCAATGGCTTCTGCCTTCACAACTGCCTCAAGTGCCAGACGAACCTTGACCTGGCGCTCGGACTGCTCACGGAAGCCTTCTTCAAAGGTTTCCATATCCATGCCGGTGTACTGCATATAGGTATCAAGATCAAGACCCTGCGACTGGAGACGGTAAGCAAAATCACGCACATGATCCTTCACGCGGTTGGTGATCATTGCTTCGGGAATCTCCGCCTGCATACCGTCAGCAAGCTGATCCAGAAGCGCCGTTTCAAACGCATCCTCAGCTGCCTTCTCGTTTGCTTTGGTCAGGCGATCTTTAATGTCTGCCTTGAGCTCGTCGAGAGTATCGAACTCGCTGCAATCTTTAGCAAAATCATCATCAAGAACAGGGAGTTCCTTGGTTTTGATTTCGTGAAGCTTGCACTTGAACACAGCAGCTTTGCCTGCGAGCTCCTCTGCCTGATAATCCTCAGGGAAGGTCACATTGACATCGAATTCCTCGTCGATGGACTTGCCGACGATCTGATCTTCAAAGCCGGGAATGAACTGACCTGAACCGAGAACCAGAGAATACTTTTCAGATTTACCGCCTTCGAAAGCAACCTCATCCACAAAGCCTTCGAAATCGAACACAACGGTATCGCCGTCCTGTGCGGCACGATCTTCCACCGAAATCATACGGGAGTTGCGCTCCTGAAGCTTTGTCACTTCAGCGGCAACATCTTCATCGGTAACTTCTTTGACGGACTTAGGAGCTTTAAGGCCCTTGTACTCGCCAAGAGTCACTTCAGGTTTCACAGTAATGACTGCCTTGAATACAAGACCGTCTTTGCCGACGGAAATCACATCGAGGTCAATTTTGTCCTCAACATACTCATAGCCGGATTCCTTGATCGCTTCGTCAAGAGCCTCGGGGTAAATGTCGTTCATGGCTTCATCATAGAACACACCTTCGCCGTACATCTTCTCGACCAGATGGCGGGGTGCCTTACCCTTACGGAAGCCGGGGACATTCAGCTTGCCGATGTTCTTTTTATACGCCTTGGCAACGGCCGCCTCAAACGCCTCTGCGCCGACCTCGATTTCGAGCTCCACACGGCTGTTTTCCAATTTTGTTGCTGTTTTTAAACTCATTTTATGTTCCTCCTAACACTTGATACAAGGCGCTTTACGCCTCATATACACAATGATAATCGATTATATCACACCTTGTTGAATTTATCCAGTCTTTTTTTGAAAAAAATCAATTAATTTTCAAAAGAAAATGCCGTTTCTCAAGGAATGAGAAGCGGCATGAATTGAAGTGCGTCACCCGAAATCAGTTTTAACGAAATGCCGTCCACAACACTGTTTGTTGCTTTCTGAATTGCGGCACGCCCGTGTATGTGTCCGTAATAACACGCAGTAACACCAAGCTCTTTTAACGCATTCATCATTTCTTCGCAAGTAGCACCTGCATAAAACGGCGGGTAATGTAAAAATACAATCGGTTGATATCCTTGCTCACGAGCTGCATTGACCGACATATTTAACCGTCCGATTTCCCGGTTCAGAATCTTTTTGTCCGTATCAGCTTCAGCGTCGTAAAACCAACCCCGTGTACCGCATACGGCGCGTCCATCCCCAAGCGGATAACAGTCGTTGTGCACAACCGTGATTGTGTTAAGCTGATGTTGTTCAAAAAACGCATCCATCTTCCGGCGCGTTTCCCACCAATAATCGTGGTTGCCTTTTAAAAGCAGCTTTCGTCCAGGAAGTTCATTCAGGAATTGAAAATCAGCAAGTGCCTGATTTAAGGACATTCCCCAGGAAACATCTCCCGCGATTACAACAACATCTTTATCCGTAACCGTATCAAGCCAATGTTGTTTCAGACGATCCACATACCCGTGCCAACCCGGAAAAACATCCATCGGCTTATCGCAACCGAGGGAAAGGTGCAAATCGGCAATTGCATACAATGCCATGTCGCACCCTCCCCTCGTTGGAATTTTTATTACTGAATACCAAGCAGATCGTAGACAACCTGCTGCATGTTCTCTTTGTCGCAGACACCCGTAAAGCGCGGTGTACGGCCACGCAGGCTGCTTAACGGAGCAGGAACCGGCTCATTTGTGGTGCTGTTGAGTGTTTCCACTTTCTCAAACTCGTCAAGCTTGGATACATCCACATTCAATGCGTCCAACACGCTGGACGAGAACTTATACGGATTGGCGGTAGAAGCGATCACAGTCGGTGTCGCATCGCCCGTCTGTGCAATATACTCATTGTAAACATGAACAGCCACTGCCGTGTGAGTATCGCAAAGATACCCGTATTTCTCGAAAATATCGCGGATTGTAGCCGCGGTTTGTTCGTCATCACAGCAACCGCCGACAAACGAATCGTCAATAGCAGATTTCACATTTTCGGAAACAGTATAAACGCCGTTTTGCGAAAGCGACGACATCCAGTTGCGAATTTCATCGTCGTTGCGACCCGAAAGTTCGTACAGCAAACGCTCCAGATTGGAGGAAATCAGAATATCCATCGACGGCGAAGTGGTGGTAAAGAACGAACGATTGCGGTCATATGTACCACTGTTGATAAAATCAGTCAACACACGGTTTTTGTTGGAAGCACAAATCAGTTTCGCAATCGGCAGACCCATCAGTTTCGCATAATAGGCAGCAAGAATGTTGCCGAAGTTACCCGTCGGAACAACAACATTCATCGGTTCACCGTTCTGAAGTGTACCGTTTTTGAGAAGATCGCAGTAAGCCGACACATAATACACGATCTGCGGAACAAGTCGACCCCAGTTGATGGAGTTGGCGCTGGAGAACATCATGCCGTTTTCTGCAAGAACATCTGCCACAGCAGGATCGGTGAAGATGGTTTTCACACCTGTTTGTGCGTCGTCAAAATTGCCGCGAATTGCGCAAACCGACACATTTTCGCCTTCCTGCGTCACCATCTGAAGCTTTTGCATCGGGCTGACGCCGTCTTCAGGATAGAACACCAGAATGCGTGTATGAGCGGCATCACGGAATCCCTCGAGAGCCGCTTTGCCTGTGTCGCCGGATGTCGCAACAAGAATGACGATTTCTTTACCGTCCGAGGTTTTTTCGGCGGAGACACGCATCAGATGCGGCAAAATCTGGAGCGCCATATCCTTAAATGCGCAGGTGGGACCGTGCCACAGTTCCAGAATATGAGCACTGTCATTCAGGCTGTGAAGCGGTGCAATCGCCGGATCGCGAAAACGCTCAAGAGAGTATGCCGCTTCCGCACAAGCTTTGACTTCGTCTTCGGTGAAATCCGTGAGATATTTAGAAAGCACAAATGTTGCGCGCTCGACATAGGATTTATTGACCAGAGAAGCGATCTCCTGTTCGGTCAGAATCGGGAACGATTCAGGCACAAACAATCCGCCTTCTTTGGAAATACCTTGTGTAATAGCGCGCGCAGAAGAAACGCTGACGCTGTTGTCTCGTGTGCTATGATACTGCATATAAACGACCTCCTGAAAAAGTTACGAACCTATTTTAATACATTTCTCGCGTCTTGTCAAAGTTTTCATAAAAAAAGAATAAGAATTTTCGAAAAAAAGTTTATCAATAAGTGTTTGCGTATACCCTTTGCTTAAAAAGTATTCATACAGGCGGACAGCAATCCCGACTCCTCCCCACTCTTTTGGAATCGGTGTGCCGTCCAGGTCCATGCCAAGCGCTACGGTGTTTTCTCCGCCAAGACACAGATAATGGTCCAGATGTGCCTCGAGTTGTTCAAAACTATGCGCGCCAAGGTGAGTGTCGCATAAATTCAACCCAACAAGACCGCCACTGCCACGAATAGCCATAAATTGCTCATCAGTGATATTGCGCGGATGAGGATGCACCGAATACGAATCGGAATGAGATGCCAGTATCGCATGACCGTCGGCCAGCTCCAGAACATCCCAGAAACCTCGTTCATTCAGGTGTGATACATCGGGTAATATGCCGACATGTATCATATTTTGCACAACTTGTTTCCCGAAAGAGGTCAAGCCTGCCCTCTCACCTGACAATGCGCCGTTGCCAATCCGATTGCACCCGTTCCATGTTAAGGTGATGTAAACAACGCCCATTGAGGATAATTCTTCGAGTTTTGTAAGATCGGAACCGATTACTTTGCCGTTCTCGATCGCAAGCAGAATGCCGTGGGGGTACATTTCCAGATCGTGTGATGAACGGATAATCGGCATGCGGTGAGCTTGTATAAACGAAAGGACGCGCGAAGCATAGCTCCACGCATCCTCATCGGGTGTTTCATCAGAAATATAAACCGCTGTAATCTGATAAGAGGACTCAAACAATGATGTTGCACGAGAAAAATCCCAATGTAACGGATTGGAAAGCAGTGACAAACTGTGCTTTTCGCACTCCGTCGCGGTATCACAGTGTAAATCAAAAAGCTTCATGAAGATCGCCTGCCTCATACGCACTGATTAAATGGTCAATTTGCAAGGGGATCATCGGATCCTGATCGGACACCCATACTTCCACCACATCGAATCGCGGTTGCAGATTGGAGGGATAGGCACGCATATATTGCGAAGCTGTACGGAGAAGCTTGCGTTGTTTCTCATAAGTAACAGCTTCACGCGGCAAAATGATGGAGCCTTCCGAACGCGCTTTGACCTCAACAAATACAATATACGGGCCTTCGTTGGCAATTATGTCAATTTCGCCAAAGCGGGAGTGATAATTGGACGAAAGGATTGTATAACCCTTTTCACGCAGAAATCGCGCAGCAAGAACCTCCCCCGCCAAACCTTTGGTTGTTGTGTGCATACAATCAGCCTTCTTGTCTGGAAAGTAATTTTTTCAGAAAACTGCGGCGATGGCAAGGCAAGACGCCGTGTTCCAAAATTGCTTCGCAATGTGCTTTGGTGCCATAGCCCTTGTGTCCTGCAAAGCCGTATTGCGGATATTCACGGTCCAACTCATGCATCAAACGGTCACGGCTGACCTTGGCAAGAATGGATGCTGCCGCAACCGAGGCTGAAAGTGCATCACCCTTGATAAGCGGTTGTGCAGATGCGGGCAGATGCGGCGGAAGTTTGTCACCGTCAACCAAAATATGATCCGGTGTCACACCGAGTCCTTCAACCGCTCGTTTCATCGCAAGAAAGGTTGCCTGTAAAATATTATACTCTTCGATTTCCTCCACACTGGAAAACGCGATATGATAGGCAATCGCGTTTTCGCAAATGATCGGGAAGAGTTTTTCGCGTTTCTTTTCGGTGAGCTTTTTGGAATCGTTAAGTCCCTCAAGTTCAAAATCAGGAGGCAAAATAACAGCCGCCGCACAAACAGGGCCGGCAAAAGGGCCTCTGCCCGCTTCGTCGACTCCGCAAAGCAAGAAACCGTCCTTTGTGCGAAACTGACTGTCAAATTCTACATTCTCCAGCATTGCGATCATCCTTTCGCGGGCGGATGTTCCAAGGTGATGCGACCGCATTTTCCACCGCGATATTCATCCAGAATCATATTGGCGGCGCGTGTGGTATCCACTTCACCGCGAGAAATCAACATCCCGCGTTTACGACCGACAAGTTCCAGCAAGTCATAGCCCATTTCCGGGAGCGGTTCTTCAAGCTTATATCGTTCAAGCAGGAACGGACGATAATGTGCGGCAAGCAGTGCAAGCAGGTCGCACGCCAGTTCTTCACAATCCAGAATCTGGTCACGGATGGCGCCGGTAAACGCCAAACGAAGTGCGACTTCCTGATCTTCAAATTTCGGCCAAAGAACGCCGGGGGTATCCAGCAACTGTGCACCCGACTTCAATGTAAACCATTGATTGCCGCGCGTAACACCGGGACGATCTTCCGTTTTGGCGGCGCAGTTTTTCGCCATGCGATTGATAAAAGTGGATTTTCCGACATTGGGAATACCAACAACCATCGCACGGACAGGACGACCAACCATGCCCTTTTTGCGCCACTTTTCGCGCTGTTCTGCGAGAGCTTCATTCATGACGGCATCCAGTTTCTGAAGACCTTTTCCCGTTTTGCAATCGGCGGGCAAAACATAATATCCCTGTTTTTGAAAGTGTGCTACCCACTTGTTGGTTGCCGCATCGTCCGCCATATCTGCTTTATTCATGATCAGCAGACGCGGTTTGCCTGCCGCGAGGGAATCCAGTTCCGGATTGCGGCTGCTCTGCGGAATACGGGCATCAATCACTTCGATGACCATATCAACAAGCGACAGGCTCTCTTTCAATTTGCGGCGGGTTTTCGCCATATGTCCCGGGAACCATTGGATCGGTTTGGAATGTTCCATAATACTTGCCTCTTATTTCAAATTATCGTAAATACTGCCGAACGACTCGTACGGCAAAAATCTCCAGACGGCTTTGCCAACGATATGATCCACAGAAACGCACCCTAAGGATTCTTTGCGACTGTCATGTGAGTTATCACGGTGATCGCCCATCACAAACACATGACCCTCCGGAACGGTAACAGGTTCCGTTAAATCGTACAGAAGCGTGTCATAATGCACATAAGGCTCAACAAGTATATTTCCGTTCAGAATCACATCGTGTGTTTTGGGATCAATCGAGATGGTATCCCCCTCTTTTGCAATCACTCGCTTAATAAGAGGGATGCTGTTCTCACGGCTGATCACAACAATATCGCCGTAATCGGGAGTATAGAACGCTTTGGTCAGCACAAGATGATCGCCGTCCATCAATGTATCGTTCATTGAATCGCCGTCTACCCCGACAATACGGATAAAGAAAGCAAATAAAACAGCCACCATCACAAGTGCAAAGACGGCAACCTCAATAAAATCCAATATATTCTCAAGTAAAGACGGTTTTGTTTTCGTGGTTTCCACATTCATAAAACTTTATCCTCCGTTATAAGAAGCAGTAAAACTGCATAATAATTCAAATTACCATCAGTATAGCATATCCGCAATGAAATGAAAAGAGTATGTGTGAATTTTTTAAGAAAATTTCTTGCAGGACAAAATAAAAAGAGGGATGATAATTCATCCCTCTTTTTGATCGTGATATTACAGACGCTCTTTAACCTTAGCAGCCTTACCCACGCGATCACGCAGATAGTAGAGCTTGCTGCGGCGAACCTTACCGCGGCGAACGATCTTCACCGAATCAACATTCGGGGAATGCAGCGGGAACACACGCTCCACGCCAACACCGTAAGAAACACGGCGAACAGTAAAGGTCTCTGCGACACCGCTACCGCGCTTTGCGATAACAGTACCCTCGAAAGCCTGCAATCTTTCGTTGCTGCCCTCGCGGATTTTGACTTCAACACGGATCGTATCACCGATGTTGAAAGAAGGAGCGTTCTCCTTCAGGCTGGCTGCGCTCATCATTTTCAATGCATCCATGGTTTTTCCTCCTGATTCTGTCAGACATTCATGCCCATCGGCAATCACCGAGGCAGAGGACTGTCCGCTTTCATGTCTTGCTTACGCTTGGCAATCATCCCCAATGTGACCTCTCACAGCCACACGGATACCAAATACCGATATACTATATCACAACATTTGTAAAAAAGCAAGCGTTTTTTTGAAAATTATGAAAAAATTTCCCCGCTTTCCATCAAAACAGAAAGGCGCGTGATATCCGCCTCATAATCATCACCGAAAATTGCCTGTAACAACAAGGAGGGATTGATCGCCTGATCGCTTCCTGTCGGCAATGTAACAAGCAATTCACAACACTCTTCATTTTGGGAAAGTTCTGCATTTTGGATAAAAGGCTTGATATCAATTGTTTTAAAAGTTTTCTTTTTGGTACGTTTTTGTACTTCAATCACATCTTGACCGAGGACTGCTTGTACACCGTCATACGCGGATGCTTTCATACGAATCTGCCAACGCGATGCGGCGATCTTTGCGACTTTCATCTGAGCAGGAGCTGCACCGACCACCGTAATGCCTTCGGGCATATTGCGGTTTAGACGATCCACGATCTCCTCCATAGGCATGTCCTCTTCCAAACGAAAATCCATATATTCACACAAACCCTCATACCCCAGCGACAACGGTGCGGCAAAGGTGATATACGGGTGTTTGCTGAAGCCTTCTGTGTACCACAGCGGGATTGCGGCACGGCGAAGAACACGCGTCATTGTACGCATCAGATCCAAGTGAGAAATATATTTTGCGCGTCCTGTTTTTGTAAAACGGACACGAACAGTCTCAACGATGTTCACAGCAAACACCTCCTTTGAAACAGGTAGCACCGCAACCGCTGCACTGCTCACGGCAATTCGGCGTTGTTTTGGCCGCATGTGCTTTTTCGTTCTCGCGCCACAAAAACGCTTTGCTGACACCGTAATCCAGATGATCCCACGGGAAAATCTCCTCTTTGTCGCGGCGACGGTTTGCATAAAACGCAGGATCCAGACCGTGTGCCTTGATTGTATCGATCCATGTATCAAAGCGGAAATGCTCCGACCACGAATCCAGTTTACAACCCTGACGATAGGCGTCCTCGATTACAGCACCGAGACGACGGTCACCGCGGGCAAGAACAGCCTCCAGAAAACTAGTCTGGGCATCGTGCCAGCTCAGCGAGATCTTTCGCGTCGTCACGGATGAAGATAACAGCTTTTGTTTTTCCATCAGCTGTTCCATTGTATCCTGCGGTTCCCACTGAAAGGGTGTGAAGGGTTTTGGCACAAAACATGAACAGCTCACCGAAACCGTAACGCCCTTCCCTTTCGGCTTATCGGGCGTGTTGTAATACACCCATGTCACCTTTTGGGCAAGCTGTGCAATGCCGATGATATCCTCGGCCGTTTCGGTCGGCAGACCCATCATAAAATACAGCTTGACTGCCGACCATCCGCCACGGAATGCTTTACCGACAGTATCGAGGATCTCTGTTTCGGACAGATTTTTGTTAATAGCATCGCGAAGACGCTGTGTACCCGCTTCAGGCGCAAAGGTCAGGCCGCTTCGACGAAGTACATTGAGCTTGTTCGCCAACTCTTCCGAAAAGCCGTCCACACGCAGAGAGGGCAACGACATATTGGTGTGTTGCGGTTCCGCCCAATCGAGCAAAGTTTCCAAAAGTTCAGGCAGCTTTGTGTAATCGCTCGTAGACAACGAGGATAATGAAAACTCCTCATAACCTGTACTCTCGCAAAGCGCACGGCTCTGGCGATTGATGGTATCAATGGATTTTTCACGCACAGGACGATAGATAAAGCCTGCCTGGCAGAAACGGCAACCACGAATACATCCCCGGAAAATTTCACTCATAGCACGGTCGTGTACAATGTTGGTGAACGGCACTACAAAATATTCGGGATAATACATAGAATCCAGATCGCGGACAATGCGTTTGCGCACGGTAGCGGGCGCGCCGTCTTTC